>JAEOTK010000128.1 GCA_016839875.1 Candidatus Heimdallarchaeota archaeon | reverse complement strand
TTTAGTGCATCATCCTGAATTTTTTGTTGAAAACCAGGAATTTTTGCAGCTTCAGCTCTTAGACTTTCTAATGTATCTAACATCTCTTGTGTAATCATTTCAGCGTTAATATAACCCTGCTCAATACCTTGTCTTATTTTAGAAGTACTCTCTGTAACAATCATTAAGTGAATATCACTAAGTAAACCAACATAACTATCTTTGAAAGTTCTAATGATTCCATCTACTTCAGAAACTGAATATTGTGCTTTACCAGGGGCAAGAGAACCACTTTTTATTTCCTCTGCTCTAGCTTTTGCCTGTTCTTCAGAATTTACTCTGATAACTCTCATTTCACCTAGAAATTTCTTCACTAACGAACGTACAATACTAAAAGGACTCTCAGATTCTACAGCCATATATTTCAGCTCAAATCTTTTGCTTAAGAAGATAATAAGTTTGATAAGTATAAATGAATTTCGTCACTGCTAAACACTTTCACTTATTTTCTCAGCATTATCACTCAAGTAAAATATTTAAATGAAACATTTTTTCTCTAATTTCATCAATTTCTTGTAAAAATCCCGATAATTGCTTATATGGAACAATAGGAACATCTTGATAAAATTGAGTCTGATGATCTCTCAAAGAAATTACTAGTGGAAAAAGAAATAACCTTTGTTTGAGAGGTAATTGAAGTTTAGAGATAAGCTCATCAGATATTATGGAAAATATTTCAAACAACGCTTCAACTCTTTCCTTCTGTTTCTCAACCGCAGTCCTAACTACGGATAAAGACATATTCTTGTAATATTTACAATCAATAACAAAAATATATGGAAATTTAAAAGAAATCACATCTATTTCATACTTCGTAATTTCATCCTTAAAGCGAAAATTAGTTAAAACAGAGTAATTTTCTTTGTCAAAAATGGCAGATATAAGATTTTCAAATTTCTTCCAATCCAGAAGTTGGCCTATAGTTTGAATATTATTATTCATCTTTAATATCTCATAAAGAATGTTACCTTGTTCTAGCTCTGAAAAATTATTCTTCTGAAAGAAATCCTCTGAAGAGTAGCCGAATGACTTTAAAATTAGAGAGCATCTTTCTCTTTCTACATCAGAAAAACGTTGGAAATTTATTTCCTTTTTGCGAAAAAGATGAAGCAAAATACACTGAGTTACATTATCTAAAATCAAATTTCTCCCTCGAGATTATTGATTATTTACTCTCCGCCTTTGGCAGTTTGTACTCGATTCATAATAATCTCTCTTGTTAATTGTTCTATTGGTTGAGAGACTTTTTGAACACTCAATGGTCTTTCACCTTTCTTTAATCTCCCATATTCATCCAATTTCGATTTTATATCAGGGCTGCGCAACAAGGTCATTAATTCATTTCGAGCTTGAAGACAAGATGTTTCAATTACTCTCATGTATGCATCACCTTTGTTACTTGAAAGATTCTTTTCCATAAGTAGTTCCAGAAACTTATCTGTAGGAGTGCGTTCTTCTGCAGGAAGATCTATTTTATTGAGAACTATCAAAAATGGAAGTGATTTTCCAAGTGTATCTCCTTTTAGAGATAGAAGTTCTGTTATGCTTTCAACATTGTCTTCCCACATGTTTTTACTTGGATCAAACATAAAAATTAAACCATCTGCTCCTTCTAGAACAACCTTCCTTTGAATATAATGTCGCTTTTGACCAGCAACTGTCCATACTTGATATCTTAATTTAGGAACACTCACACCTTGTCCTTTAGGTAATTCGAAAGTACTTTGGTCATAAAAAATAGTTCTACCGCTGGGGTCATCAATTTTCTTCAGTGATGAATAGATTGTTTGTGGATCTTCTACTTTTCTTAGAACATTATAAACTGTTAGCATACTTGTTTTACCTGCTAGAGAAGGTCCATAGATAACTAGTTTCAGATATGGAACACCTGAACCATCAACTTTGAAAATATCTTTGATTGTGAGTTTACTCGACATGGTTTTACTAGCCGCCAGATTGTTTTAATTATAGTAGATTTTTTGATTTTATTTATAAAATCTTTTTTATGGTTGAATTATATGTCTTCTATGTAGAGAAACCTATTAAACTTTACCATAATCTCATATAAAGCGGGTTTTTTTTATAAAAAAACCCCATTCAAATATTCTGTTATAAACCTTGATTATGTTCATCTAGTAAACTTTGTTCATCACGGTGAAGCGAAACAGCTAATTCTGCTACAATTCCGTCCAAAAACGCAAGTGCTGCTTGTTCGAATGCAGTTCCCTCAGGAGCTAAAGTACTATCCAGACCTTTGTCTCTTCTTTCTAAATCTGCCTTTGTTCTTCCTTTCAGTTTCACAGTAACATCTCCAAGACGACCTATAACACTTTGAGGATAACTTGTAAGAACGATTGCAAAGGGATTATAGATTAGATACGTTTCAAACATTGCTTTTACTATTGGGGTTGTTCCTGAACCACTGATTACAATTATCGTATCTCCTTCTCTTAACCTTGGTACAGAACGTGTATTGGTAATAAAACGACATTCGACTCCGAAGTGCTCTAAACGTGTTTGAAACATTTGTCCAACCATAGCGCTTCGACCACTTGCTAAAATATATATCCGCTTTTTTTTCTGAATATCATCCATTAGTCTATCTCTAACTTGTTGAACATATTCATAGTGTTCTTTCATGTGACTTACATTTGTCAAAAGATTGTCTATCATCAATTCCATCGATCGAATAATAACTGTTTTTTCTGAAGTATCGGCCAAGTAGACTATACTTTCATCCTCATGAAGCTTCTTTTGTTTTTTATCATTCCCCATTTATACCACAGATTTTCCGCCAACTAATTTTTCCTAAGCTTCCAATTAAACTCTTGTTTTTAAATTACTCGGTATTCCTTTGTCATAAAATACTATTATTAGGCTTGAGAATTAGAAATAAGATTATAAGGAATAATTGTAGATAAATAATTGATAGATGTGAAAATTTGGGACAAGCTTTTGAAAAAACCAAAAATAGTTGCTATTAGTGTAATTCTCTTTTGGTTGTTGATTGTCTCAATAAATATCAATCGAATTTTTAATGTTACAGATTATCTGGAAGATGAAGCAACGACTATTTTTCCCCCAAGATACCCTGAGTCAATAATTGGTAATGACATAATATCATCTTATAGCGAAACGTCTGATACTTTTCAAATTGTAATTCACAATCCTAATGGCAGCATTTTAACTGAAGATATTAAATCCACTCTTACACAAATTATCAACAATATCACGCATAATCCAAAGATAGGGCCCTATTTATCAGCGAAACAGCCTTATTCCTCATTATTTGATGATGCTGACAATATGCTTAGATCTATTTTAGCTCTACAGTGGTTTGCTACGCAAATGTCTTTTGCTTCTATTCATTATATTTGGGGAGGATTGAATTATTTTAGTATTGATTGGATAGATCGGTATAATATTACAAGCGATGTAGAATTAGCTACAGAATTAGCACTTCAACAAACAGTGAATTACGTTGAAATTCTATTAAATGATAATAATGAATCTCGTTACATTCCTCAAGTAGATGAATTCTACAATCTTTTCTCTGAGGTATTTGTACATGAAGCTAATCAAAGCCTTCCAGCTACTCCTGAGGATGTTTTTTCTATATCAAAAACCATCATTGACAATAATGAAACATTATTTAGTAATTATGCAGAAGATGCTAGAGAACTCAATCTTCTTCTAGATATTTCTTCCAAATTCAATGGTTCAAGATGGCAAGAATCTGATTATATTTTCACTGAAATTACAGACTTTCTTTTCAATGTTAATGATACATTCAGTATAGATTTTGTGCAAGAAGTTTTCTTTAATGGATCAATAGAAGGCTATGTATTAGCTAAGAACAATTATCTGCTTCCTTTGCTGAACAGAGATGTAGATATCCCAACAGTATCCGCTGAAATCATCGAAGCATTTCTTCTGAGATACACAAATTTTGATTCATCCACAGGAGAAACCGATACAACTATTTTATCATTCAATATGATTTTTAATCAACTAAATGAAAAAGGAAGAGCAGCATACATTGAGCTTATGAGAATAATCCCAGAGCTGCAAGAATTTTATTCACCACTGGAACTTGCTGTAACAGGTCTCGATTTATATGATGTAGAATTATCTCTTGATTTTGAGAACCAGATAAGTAAAACTGACATGATAGTAATAATTACAATTGTCGTAATTCTATTGTTAGTATATAGATCACCAATTTTACCTTTGATACAGCTAGTAGTACTTGCTGTAGCTTTTGGATTTTCAAGATTAATCTTCATTTTAATGGGCAAATATGTAGTAGGTTTGGATCCTACTAGTCTAATAATTCTGAGTGTGAGTTTGTTAGGGGCTACAACTGATTATTGTGTCTTCTTGATGGGAGATTATCTCATCAATCTTAAAACAGAGAAAAACAGACTTAGTGCTATTAAGTTAACTCTAAAGAGAACTTCCAAAAGCATAATTATTTCTGCTATTTCCTTAACTATCGGTTTTGGAGCATTGATGTTCAGTAGATTTCCACTTGCAGCAGGTATGGGAGTTGGAGGTGCCATTGGGTTTCTCACAAGTATGATTGTTTCATTGACACTTATTCCTGCAATTTTGATTTTAATAGATGATAAAATCTTAACAAAATGGAAGCTTGTTCTTCGTAGGAAAAAGAAGAAAAAGAAGAAATTTTCAGTCATTAAACAAGTCAGAAAAGCGGTTAATAATCCTAAGAAAGTTCTCATTGTTGCAGCTATCATTGTAATAGTAGCAACAGGAATTTTCTTCGCAATACCCACTGATTTCACTCAGATTTCTTCTGCACCAAAAAGCTATTACTCAAGGCAAGGTATGGATGTGATCAATGAACACATGGGACCAGAGTATACTAGTCAGATAATCATTCTGTTTCAAGCGCCAAGTTCCGATAGTTTTCTGCTTGAAAATCAAACACTAAACTTTGATTCAATCGAAATCCTTCTAGATATTATGTTAAAAACCGAAAAGGAAGCGAATGTAACGCACATCATTGGTTTGAGTCATCCCTTTGGAAGACCATATAATGAGAGTATAGAGAATATTTCTCTGTTTCTACTTGAAGAAACTTACATTCTCATGAGAAATTACATTCTGCCAGAGAGTACTCTTTGTTTGGTTGTTTGTGGTTCGCAATATATAGAAGGAGACAAAAACTTAGAAAATCAAATTGATTCAATTAGAAATACTTTGAAGAATGAACTCGATGAAAGAGAATTAACAGAATGGAACACTTATGTTACTGGTTTTGCTCCGATTGTTTATGATGCTAAGCTAGATATCAAAAGTGATTTTAACTTGATATTTCTGTTTGCGTCTGTAGCAATAATAGTTCTACTTTTAATATTTCTTAGGAACGTTTTCATGTCATTTCGCGTTCTGATTACTATTTATGCATCTCTTGGTTTAAGTTTAGGTATTTTTGGTTTGATAAGTTTAATTTTCTTCGGTGGTTCTATTTATTGGGTAGTACCTCTAATGCTATATGCTGTACTTACTGCGTTAGGAATGGACTTTGATGTTCTGTTTCTTGGAATCTTTTTGAACATAAAGGACCAATTTGATAGTGCAGAGGAGGCTTTAGTGCAATCTGTTGAGCAGACAATGCACAATATATCAGTAGCTGGAATTATAATGGCTGCCACTTATCTCAGCTTAATATTTACATCCTCTATCCATATGCAACAGCTGGGGCTTGGATTGGGTATTGGAATTCTCATTGATGTTTTTGTATCAAGATTATTCATAGTTCCACCAGCTGTTATCGTTACTATTAAATCAAAAAAAGAGACAAGTGAAATAAAGGGTGAGATAGATGAAGAATAAGAAAATCATACTTACGATCTTATTGACTTTAGTGTTGATTATGCCTTTCTTTTCACTCAAACCAAAAGCATCAATTGACTTCAGATCAGTTAGTTTTGGTAATAGAGGTTTTGATATTAAGTACGAAATTGTTCAAGGAGAAAATCTAGATAACATCTTTACAGATCTAGGGTTTGATTTCAAAGGTTCTCTATCTGGAGGAGAGTTTCATGTTCTGCTTAAAAATAAAAAAACTAACGTACTTCAAGACATATATCTCATTGAATCAGATAGTTTCATTCCAATCTATACTGACCCATACATCTTTGAAAACTATGTGATTATCTCCGATCCTCTGGAAGTTGAGTTTAATACTAAGAGTGAAGTTCTAGAAGAGCTTTTTTGGTTTGATTATGAGCCTGTTGAAGAAGAAATCATTCAAGCAGAGCTTCCAAGAAATTCATCTATGTTCTTACCAAGGATTTTTTCAAATATTTCCAGACCGAATTTTGCTTCGTTAATTAAAGACGCTGATTATCTTAATTTCCTTCCAATAATCTTAGGAGATGATTATAATAGATACGAAGCAGAATTTACAGCCCTTGTGCTAAACCAATCCTTCTCAATTAATATTTTCAACCAAGGATATGACGATTTCATGTTATCATTAGACATAAAATTGGAAACTTCTATTTCATTAAGAGCATCTTGGGAAAAATCTTCTGGACTTCTAAAATCTTTATCAATTCATTTTGTTTATGAGGACAAAAGCAGTACATTAGTTCTTTCACTAATAGATTATGAAGAAGTAAAATCACCATCTGATGGTCCTAACCCGTCATTCTTCATCACTAACAGCTCTTCATATTATGAACTCTATAAGTACCAGAGCTCACTGGAGACTCAGCTTAATGACTTAACCGATTTCATAAACTTGTTGAACCAAACACCTGGAGTCAGCTATCAACTTTTTAGAAATGCATTGGAATTAGATTGGAATATGGTTGTATTTGATAGGGAACACAACATAAATACAAGTTCATCCCCACTTCACGGTTCAGTATTGGATCAGATAGATCCAGTTGTTAACCCTGTATGGGATAGGTTTACGGGCATTATTCTTCTAATTGATAGTTTATGGCAACAATTAGAAGATACAATACAGGGATATCAGTTTACCTTGTCGGGAGTTACAGAATCAATATATACTCTACAAAATGCTTCCATGAGAGTTGAACATCAATTAATAGATTCTATTCATCATGTTATCTGGGAGATATCTTATTCATTACAAGATAACAACACACAACTTGCTACACCTAGAATATTCGTCCAAGAATCTCAGATCAACATTACTGGATGGTTAGCCTACTCAAATCTAGGAAGACTTGAAGGGTTTTCACTTCTATATCAGAAATACTACTATGCTTATCATGATTATGTCTTTGATGAACCACAATATACGGAGTTGCTAAGTGATTACTTCTATGAATTCTACATTGAATCTGCTACAAATAATCTTACAAAACCTTCTTTCCAAGAAACAGTTGAAACTAGTTATCCTTTTGTATTTGAGCAGATAATTTTTTATTGTATTCTAACCATTGCAATTTATAGAAATAAAAGGAAGAAGAGAATCCACAATGAATTCTGAGACCACACAATCAAACAAATATGTCTTAGACACAAATTTCTTCATTAGTGGTTTTGAAAAAAATCCTTCGGATTTCAATTTGTTCTTGGAAATAGTTAACAAAATGGGCGTTGAACTCTATGTTTCAAATTTTATACTTCAGGAATTAAGATGGTACCTTAGAAGAAGAATAAAAGATCCAGTAAAAATAATCAAAGTGCCCATAAAAGATATGAGAGAATACAAAGATGAAATCGAAGAGGATTTTGAAACTTCCCCACAAATTTACGATTTATCAAACATTGTTGTAGCTGAGAAGATAGATGGAGTAGTTGTTTCAAGTGATCTCAAATTAGTAAAAACATGCGAGCAGCTTAAAATTCCTGTTCTCATAAGCTCATCTTTCATAGTTCTTCTGAAAAACACAAACACAGACTCTAACCAAATTAGTATTTTGGAGAGAATCTATGATACAATCCTATCTGATGAAATTCGTCATTCTGTTGAAAAGAGGCAGATGTTTGATCCTGTAACAAGAATAAAGAAAATTCAAGAACATGCTATTAATGTTCTTCAGAATATTCCAAAAACAGAGCAAATTTCAGCAAAAACAAACTCCTTGGATTATCATCTGCTTGAAGAGGAGAATAATCTAATTGAATTGATGAATGATATAGAATTTGAGTTTCCAAATTACCTTGATCAATTAGAACATGGAAACCTCGAAGGTCTTCGTTTTGAGCTAGAGGAAGCCTATCTGACTCTATCAGATTTGTCTATTGAACTGCGAGTTGCTTTATTAGATAAAGAAAGCTATATAGAAGAATTAGCTGTTCGTTTGAAAGCTCGAATCCTTTTCCTTCTAAGTGTTGTTGAATTCACTTTGTTGGATTTCGAAAAACTAGAAGGACATCTGAATATAATAACAGAAGTTTCAGCTATATTTCCTAAACTTGTATCTGATATCTTTATGGATCTTCATTTCCTCCGTATGATCTTCTTCTTGGTAACTGATAACCATGAGAGATTAAAGGGATATTATTCAGAGAAATTCCTGTTTTTGTGTGAAAAACAGGATCGATTAGACTTACTTCGTCTCACTAGAGCAATCATTCTTGGAACAACAATTATGGAGAGTGGTTTGATTGACAAAAGAGCTTCTCTAGAAGGGAAAGACGAGATATCCCTATTGATACAAATTGGTTATATTCTTCTTCAAATGAAGCAATTTGAGCACGCTTTATTGATTCTTCTACAATCTCATTATCTTGCAGTGAATCTTAAAGATCAAGTATCAGCAAAAGATACATTGGAATTGTTGGTTATTCTTCATTATTCAATAAAAGAAAGATGTACTGAAGAAATATACCAAGGTATAGAGGATCTCAAAGAATTAGGTGTTTTTGAATTACCAAATATTTCCTATTCGAACATCACAGAATTACAAAGAATGGTTACTTCTGATTTTATTCCTGTTGATAATCTATCTGTAGTTTTGAAGGATTGGTTTTATATCTACCACAGCGGAACTGTTGTTAAAGAAGGAGAAATTAGTCCCTTCATTCTTCTGAAAAATCCATATTATTCTCCACGTATAGCTCTATTACTTCATTCCCCATTTTCTTCATATGATGTTAGCCCAGGTAGGCAAATTAAAATCTTTGAAGGGAATGTAAAAGTATCAATCCCTAAAGAATCCACAATTGATGGATATCCTGTTGATTTAGTTGTAGAAGTAGAAGAAAAGGAAGGAAAGTTCATCTTCCGAGGTCCCTTTGGAATGAAAATCATTCTCTAGATTACGAATTCCATTTTTGGATTAGTTCAGCTAGCTCGTTTTTATCTATTGGATGTCGTTTTAATCTCTCTATTATTTGACTCATTTCGTGTGTTTTTATTGTAGATAAAACACCCATTTCCATTAAAGCATCGCGTGCACTAGTAAATGCAACAATCAATTCTTGTTTATCTGCTTCAACATAGATAACTGACATTAAATTCTCAAATATCTTCTCTGGAGAAAGACTGCTCCAATTTTGTGTTATATCTGCCATTTCTGCAAAATCAGATGATATAACAGAATAACCTCTACCTACTTTTTTTATGTTTTCTTTTTGTTCTAAACGGAAAATAGCTTTACTGACTTCCTGAGGTTGTACAAGTAAGCTTTGAGCAATTTCACCCTCTGTTTTTGGCATATCTGCATCTAGAAGAAAACCTAAAATTCTTTGGTCAGTTGAACCCTCTGTACCACTGTATTCAATTAGGTTCTGGAGAGCTAGAACAAAATTATCATTAGTTGGTTTTTGGAAGTAAGCCATCAGTGTTTCGATATAATCATTAACCTGAGTAGCCACTGTTGAAGATGCTAGAGATTGTGCAGATTGGGTTTCTATTGCTTGAACTTGAGCTGTAGCAGAAGCATTTTTTAATTGTTGAATTTCAGCTTCTTTCTCTTTGAGAAGTTTCTGAAATTCATATTCTCTTTCATCTCTTGCTTTCTTATCTCTTTCAAACCACATCCTTTCTTCTTCAACACGAGAAGAATAGTCCTTTAATTCTTGATCTTTTAGAGATGTTCCTTGTTGAATATTACTAATTTGTTGATGCAAATCTTCAATTTGTGCTGTTTGATTTGCTATCCGTTGTTGAAGTTGTGCAATAAACTGCTGCTGAGCTTGATCTCTTAATTTGGCTTTCTTTGGATCGTCAGTAGAATCGTCTGAATCGTAGGGATTATGAACCATCTTATACACCTTATATCTTGTTCTGTGATTTAACAAATAAAGTTATTTATTAATTTTAATGTATGAGGAAAAAGAAAAGAAACTTGATTTACTTACTCAAGTATTTCTTTAATTATAATTTCAAAATCTCTAGTGTTATTTTTTATTGTAACATATGGCCATCTTTCATTCTCTGTACTCATGACATAATCAGCAAGCGCCATAACGTCTCCAACCCCATACCCTAGCTCTTTTTTGTTTCTAGCTAGAAAATTGTCATAGTTTCGAAGTAATTTATCTTCTTCTGCTTTTGCCCCTTTTGTATCTTCTATTCGATCTGGATTATTCAATCTGTTGAACCTTGTTTTCATAGAAGTATGAAATGCAATAACGTATACATTGTCATCTCCATAAAATTTCTTTAGAACTTCTATTTCTGATACAGCTCTGATTCCAGAAATAAAAACTCCAGGAACATCTTTTGGTAGAGCATCTACTTTTTTCATCAAACGTTCTGTGAAGTAGCTATCAGATATTTTCTTACATTCATCAGTAACCATTTTTATATTTTCAGGAGTAAAATCTAAACCTCTTCCTGTTACTTCTTCAAGAACTTCGGTACCTGTTTCATAAAGAGGCATATTATAATCAGGTCCAAGTTTTTTCGCATAAGTTGTTTTACCACTCAATGGCAATCCAGAGAGAACTATAATTTTCATATTGATTCACCAAATATTATTGGCCAGAGAGCACACCCTCTTCACAGCTAGCCATAGCATTGCTCAGAGAGGTCTATGATAAGCTCTGGCCAACAATACAAGAAGTTTCATATTTAAAAAACCAATGGTAAGAAGATAGTAATAAAAATAAAAGAAAGAAAGTAGATTAGAGTTGTTAAAGTAAACGTTTTTGTCCTTCAATTTTTCTTATATTTGCGATATCTTGAGTAACTTCTAAGACACCTTGATATTCTCCGTTTTTATCTCTAACTGGAAAATATCTAATATAAACAAACTTACCTTCAAACTCAAGCCAAAACTCTGCTTTATCTAATGTATTCTTTTTAAAGCCATCAATGATTTCCAGAACCCTATCAACACTTTTGCCAGGATGACAGTTTTCAACCAATCTTCCAACTACACTAGGAGTTCGAACAAAGATTCTGTCTGGACCTTCACTGTAAAATTTAACTTCATCGTTTTTTCCAACAAAAGTAATATCTACTGGCAATGTTTCAAAGATCATCTTTAATTCATCTACAGATAAACTTCCAGTTCCAAAATCAATTATATTTTCACTCATAGATGGTTTTACTTCCTCTTCTATCTCTTCTCCTAAGAGAGGAACCTCAGGTGTGAAACAGCAATAACCAACTTCATCAAACTGCTTTCTGATATCTATCCATTCTTTTTCAGCAAATAATTGAATAGATGTTGGAAACAGAACTTTGTTCTCTTTTGAAAAATGACTTGCGAGTAATTCAGCTAAACCATGAGCTAGGTTATGATAATTCTTAACAAATTCTTGATACTCGAAATTTGTTCGATTGTCAATTAATTCATAGAGATTCTTTTCAACATCACGTATTCTGTCATGATCCATCCACATTATTTTGGGGGGTTGAGTCACACCATACTTCTCTAATCGTGCAAAGATAATATTTTCTTCACGTAGATAATGACTTTCGGAAGCTTTGAGATGTTTGATAATATCAGTGATTTCTTTCAGCTCTTCAGAAACTTCATCAAAGCTTGATTTGTCATTGATTTCCTTATACAAATCTCTCAATCTATTTGCATATTCTAAGAGTAATGCATGTTCTTGCATCAGAATATTAATTGGATGTCCTGCTGGAGCCAGATTCATATCTTCCTTCAGTGCTTCATGCATAACTTCAAGATGAACATCACACATATGATGAATTTCTTCAGCTGGCATACCCTCTTTTATTAACAACTCTTCAGCTTGAGATAATTCTAGAGGGGTGAGGTCTTTTAATACAGTCTTGAATTCTTTCCTTACTTCTTCTGGATTTTCACCTTCATGCAATTTCCTGATTAATTCTTTTATTATTTCTTTATTTTCTTCTCTGGATTTACCAACTTTTTCATGCATTTTTATTCCTCTTATGTTATTGTTTTTACAATATATATAATTTAACCATTGCTAGGGGGGTTATATCAGTTTAAGGCAATTGAAAAAAAATTATAAATAAACATTTACTTTTAACAATTCTTTCGATATTACATTTCTAATAAAATTGGCTTAATGGAAGATTTTAAATGTCTGTAAAAACTCATCTCAATCGAAGTTCAGAAGGTGAGGGCTTCTTATGACAATATACGAAAAAAAATCAGCTGAAGAGGAAGATGAATTCATAGAAGTGGATGTAAGCGACTACGATGAAGAAGAAAATGAAGTCGAAACAACAGGTGAATTGGAAAAAATTGAGATAGATCCTGAAACAAAGCAAATCGAAATACTTCTAGATGAAATTTCAGAACTATTTGAAAAAGGAAAAAGAGATGATATTATGAGAAGATATTCTGACCTCCTTCATGAATTGAAAGAGGAGACTAAGAAGAAAGAAGAATATCTAAATACTGCTCAAGTGGTTCAAGCAGATTTTGAAAACTATAAGAAGAGAGTGCATAAGGATCAAGAATGGTCAAATTTCCAAAACAAGCAAAAGATTATTCAGAAATTCCTCACAACATATGAAGATATAGAAAGAACTGTGGAAATGCTTAGTGAGCATACAGAAAAAAAATCTGTAGAAGATGGTTTGAAACTCATCTATAATAATTTACAAACAGTTTTTGAATCTTTAGAAATTAAAGTAATTGATCCACTTAGTGAAACATTCAATCCACAATTTCATGAAGCTGTTTATGTTATCGATAAAGAAGGGGCATCTAATAATCAGATTGTTGAAGTAATATCAAAAGGATTTCAATTGGGGAATATTATTCTCAAACCAGCAAGAGTTGTCATCTCTAAGAAATCAACAAAAGAAGAGAAAAACGCCTGAAAATACAAGGATTTTTCTTAATTTTTGAGTAGCAAGTTTTAATTATGAGTTAAAGCTAATGGTTGTAGAAAGAATAAATACTGTATGATTGTTTCTATTATATCTATTAACAAAGAATCCCCAAGGTATGGTTATGAGTAAAACTGGAATAATCTCTTATGGTTCATATATTCCTAGATATCGAATTAGAATAGAAGATATCGCAAAAGTATGGAACGAAGATTCAAATGAAATTAAAGCACAGTTACAAGTAGCAAGTAAATCTGTTCCTGGTCCAGATGAAGATGTCGCAACAATGTCTGTTGAATCTGCAAGAAATGCAGTTAATAGATGGAAGGGAAATCCTAAGGAAATCGGAGCAATTTATGTTGGAAGTGAATCTCATCCTTACGCAGTTAAGCCTACAGCTACAATTGTTGCAGCTGCTCTTGATGCAGAGAATGAACTAACAGCTGCTGATTTGGAATTTGCTTGTAAAGCTGGAACTGCAGGAATGCAAATGTGTTTAAGCTTAGTGAAATCAGATATGATTAAGATAGGCTTAGCAATTGGAGCAGACGATAGTCAAGGTCGTCCTAGAGATCCTCTTGAATATACTGCTGGTGCAGGAAGTGCTGCATTCTTAATTGGTTCCGAAAAGGTTGTAGCGGAAGTTGAAGATACTTTCTCTGTGACTTCTGATACTCCCGACTTTTGGCGAAGAGAAGGAGCAACATATCCAACACATGGTCAGAGATTTACTGGAAAACCCTCTTATTTCCAACATACTGTTGATGCATCCAAAGGACTGCTTGAGAAATTAGGAGCAAAACCATCTGACTACGATCATGTCACTTTTCATCAGCCTAATACAAAATTTCCACTATCAGTTGCAAAAATGTTGGGATTCTCAAATGAACAAGTTGAATTAAGTCTTATATGTCGAGAAATTGGCAATGCATATTCTGCATCTTCAATGCTGGGATTAACACAAATTCTGAACAATGCAAAACCAGGGGAAAGAATCTTTATGACATCATATGGAAGTGGTGCAGGAAGTGACTCTTTTTCCTTTGTAGTTACTGATGAAATAGAGCAGATAAAGAAGTATCCATACAATGTAGATTATTATCTTAAGAATACTGAATTTATCGACTATGGTATCTATGCAAGATACAAAGGAATTTTGAGGTGAACAAATGAATAACAAAGATGTATATGTGATCGGTTATGGAATAACTAAATTTGGTGAATTCTATGATAGAAGTGCCAGTTCTTTAGCATCCGAATCTCTCGCTGAATCAATAAAGAATTCTAATATAGAGAAAGAAAAAGTTCAATCAGTTTTCTTAGGATCTTTGGCATCTAGTTCAAATTCTCAACCATCAATAGGTTTGGCTTGCATACGAGAAAACAATATGTCTGTCCCAGTATCTAGACTAGAAGCAGGAAATGCAAGTGGAGCAGCTGCTTTTCATCAAGCTTATTCAAATGTTCAAAGTGGTTTATATGACTGTGTAGCGGTTGTAGGAGCAGAGAAATTAAGTGACTATGTAAATAATGAAACCATTGAAAAAATACTAAGCTCAACAATAGATTTTCAGTGGGAGTTTGAAATGGGAGCTACATTAACAAGTCTCTATGCAATTATCACAAAAGCATATATGAAGGAATTTAACGCTACGCTTGAACAGCTAGCTTCTGTTCCAGTAAAGAACCATAAAAATGGAGTACAAAATCCATATGCGCAGTTTAGAAGAGAGATTTCGATCGATCGTTTCCTAAAGGCAAAGAGAATAGCAGATCCAATTGGTCGATTTGACCCAGCTACTTATTGTGATGGAAGCTCTTCTGTCATTATTGCTTCATCTAAATTTGTTGAAGAACATAAAGATATCGAAAGCAAAATCCCTATCTTAGGATTAGGTCAAGCTTCAGATAGTCTTGCCTTACATCATAGACAATCATTCACTTCACTATCCTCAACAAAAAATGCTGCGAAAATTGCATTTAACATGGCGAATATTAGTGTTGATAATATCAATGTTGCTGAAGTTCATGATTCATTCCCAATAGGGGAAATAATTGCAATTGAAGACCTTGGATTTTTCAATAAAGGTGAAGGCGCAAAAGCAACTGAAAATGGCGACACAGCAATTAATTCCAAAATCACTATCAATCCAAGTGGAGGACTTAAAGCACGAGGAGATCCTTTTGGAGCAACAGGAATTGCACAAATTGTTGAAATGGTTGAACAAATGAATGGAACGGCAAAGGAACGTCAAGTTGACAATTGTAGTTATGGACTTACCCAAAATGTTGTAGGTACAGGAGCAATGACTTATGTTAGTATCTTTGCTCAGAATGAGGTGAAAAAATAATGGAACCACCAAAAATCTGGAGAGAAAAAAGGGAACGTTATTTAGCTCTTGGACTCAAATGTTTAGATTGTAACAAAACCAGTTTTCCCTTAGTAAGAACATGTCCTAAGTGTAATAGTGAAAACATTACTGAGCATAAACTAGAAAATACTGGAAGAATACTTTTCTTTACACAGGTCACTCAAACTGCTAAAGAAATGATAACATATACTCCTTATTCAGTTGGAATAATTGAATTAGATGATGGCATTAGAGTGACAGGACAAATTGTGGATTGCAAATATGAAGACCTACAAGAAAACATGAAAGTAAGAATGGTATTTCGAATACTTTCAAGCGATAATAATGAAGGTTTAATTAGATATGGATTTAAATTTAGACCAATTTGATCATTCTCTTCTATGAATGAAAGAGTGTACATCCAATCCAATATCTTGAATCTTCTGTTTTGTATTTTTTACATCATGAGCATATTGCTGATCACTGCCAATGAAGAACCCATGAATTCCACCTTGATAAACATCTTTTATTAGAATAAAACCCCAACCACATCCATTTTTGCTATCGCAATAAGCTATGTATGAATTTTCTTTCGAGGTTTTCATATTCAATCCTAGAGCGAGTAAAATCTGTTTGGATGCTTGGTGACTCACATTTGTATTAGTGCAGAATGGGCAACCTTCACTAAACAATTTTTTGAGTCTTTTTTTAGCTTCATTAAATACTTCTAAAAACCAATAACCAGATGAAGCCTTGAGCAGATTATCCATTTCCATATTTTCAATAGGACTCAATTGCGAAATTGATGGTAATTCATCAATATGAGCTACATCTAGTAGATTTTTGAAACCTTTTACTGTGGTTCTTATTACCGTAGGATTCTCAAAGTGTTTTTCAACGAAGTCATTATCCTTTGGTATGTAAGGTTGCAGAAAACTCTCCTCAGGTTTTTCTGTTATAATATTGAAGAACGTTGATGTAACCGTTGTAGGAAACTTCGTTGTTCTTGGGCCAAAGAAATATACCGCAAAATCCATTAGTTTTGGATGAATTTCTTCATCACCTTCATCTACTAGAAACATGAGCATCTGATCATTCTGTGTTAGAGTCAATACTAAAGGTGGAAGTGTAGGTTTGTTGAGATACACGGATTTCATTATTCCTACTCTTCTAGAGGATAGAATCGTTTCTATTTCATTAACTGCCATTTTAACATTAGCTGGCGGTTCATATTGAAGTGGTTCTGCAATTTCAAAACCTTGATCTTTTAAGGATAGTTCAAAATCTTTGTTCCAGAACTCCTTAATCCAATCCCAAGGGAGATAAACAACATTCTTTTTCTTGTACCACAGTTTTGATTCTCGAGTCTCATCGTCAAAGAAATAATACAATGGATGGCTTCGAGAAGATTTTTCCATTATTATCACAGGTATAGCAACTTTGTCTTGAAATTGTTCACAATAGATTGGATCTGTACCTGTATTTAGTGATCGAATACAACTTAGAAGTTTAAGTGCTGGTTCTTGAAGTTTAAGCTCAATTTGGTCTTCATCACCAACAAAAGGATCGCTTGCTTTACCACTCCTAGCTCTAATGCAAAGTAGAAGATTATCCTTATGTGCACACATTATGACGCGTTTGTAGCTTTCAAAATAATCAACTCCCCTTGTATAGATGTTACACATCTCAATTGTAAAACCTTGATCTTGAAGATATGCTTCTACTAGCTTCATGAAGTTGGTCTTAAACAAGCTCATTGTAGTTTATCTATAAATTGCATATGATAAATTTTCCCATTAAGATGAGAGACTAGTTAAGAGATAAAACAGTCAATAAATCTTCGACAATTTCTCTGGTTTGTGATTGATCTTCGGGGACATCAAGTTCAATAAAATCGCAAACACAGTCAGGATGAATTATTGCCATATAACCCTCGTCTTCATTCCTTATGGAAAATGGGTAAAGTTGACATGCAGATGGCTTAAATTCATGAATTTTACAAAGATTTAATTCGTCTAAAAACGCACATTCATTAACAAAAGGCTTTTTTCTCAACATATAGGCTTTAATCAGACCCCTATCCAGATCTTTGCTTGCTATTAGCACAGGACTAAGTTCTTCAATAGCTTGACCCACTTCAATTCCATTATCCATCATTCGTTCAACGTCTTTCTCTGTGATTGGGATATTGTTTAGTTTACAACAAGCCGTACAACTTGTACATACAAAGCTTATATGCCTTACAACCTCTATCTGCCCATCATCACTGATTTTTGCTATTGGTGTCGAACTGATGTCCATTCAATTTCATCTCAACAGAGAGCTGTAAAATAAAACATTGTTGATTGAATAGTCATTCTTTCATTTCTCCCAATACAATATTTTTTAATGAAGTATGAAAAGATACTAGTGTGTCAAGTTCAGAGTCGCAAGAGAAACATTTCGTTAATTTCTGGAAGGAAAATCTTCCTACACGCAATATCTTCATAGTGATTTTAATTGTCTACGTTACATTAACTATTATTAGTATTATTAGAGTAAATGTTACCAACCTAAATGATGTACTATTAATAGATACAAATCTACTGGCTTTGGTTGGACAGTATAATCTTCAAGTTTACCATGGCCATGTATACATGCTAGTAACATCTATTTTTGTTCATGCAGGTTTCCTTCACTTCTTTTCAAATTGCTTATTTCTTTTTATCTTTGGTTTACGAGCTGAAGAAAGATATTTCTCTTGGCAATATTACATCATATTTCTTGTATCTGGATTAATGGGAAGTCTACTAACTCTTGCTTTTGGTCCATATACTATTTCAGTTGGAGCCAGTGGAGGAATTTTTGGTTTATTGGGAGCAGATTTGATATTAGCATATGAAGAAAATAGAACTAGAGCTCTCTGGATTTATCTTGGAATGGGAGGAATCTTCCTTGCAATATCTGGAGGAAT
This sequence comes from Candidatus Heimdallarchaeota archaeon, assembly GCA_016839875.1. The sequence continues at coordinate 13,201 of JAEOTK010000128.1, read as the reverse complement.
TAATGTTAATTTTCTAGCTCACGCAATAGGATTAGTCTCTGGAGCTTTGTTACCTCTCTTCTTGTTAAAGAAAAGGAAGAAAAAACATAGAGTAGAAGTGGAGATTGTTTCTAGTTGAAGTAATCAGATATTTTGGAATTTGCGATTTCTTTTTTGATATTTTTTACCGTATCCCAAGATTCTCTTACAAAAGGAGGAAATTTTTTGTGTTTCATGAAGTATCTTCTTAGGAAATCCTTAGTCTTCGGATCAGCTGGGTATCCTGAACCAATATCTTCTCCTATTTTTGATGCTATTCTTGCAACTTCATTATCTCTTTCTACTTTTGCTAGAATTGATGCAGCGGATACAATTGGGTATATCTTGTCTGCTTGATGTTTGGATACAACCAGAGCATTTGGAAATTCCACCTCAAATACTTGACCAAATCGTTTCTCCTTTACATCAGCTGCATCTATGTAAATCTCACTAGGATTGATATTCAAATCTTGTGTTAGTTTTAACATGATTTTTTGTTCAATGATATTTAGAGAATGTTTTTTTCTTAATTCATCTATTTCAGCAGGAGATACATGTTTAATTTTAAAACCAGCAGATATTGATTTTAGTTTTGGATATAAATCATTACGTTTTCTTTTAGATAGTAATTTTGAATCTTTAACACCTAGTTCTCTTAATACTCCTTCCTTCTCTTTTTCGATAGAATAAGCGCAGATAACCATAGGACCAATTACGGGTCCACGACCGGCTTCATCTATTCCTACCACATATTTCTTTGATTTAGATATTTTTTTCACCAGCTGATATTTTCAATATAATTTCACAATTTCTACTATATCAGAATATGATGCATTTGTCTTTAATCCTTCTGGATTAAACACTGTTCTTGATACTGTAAATCCATTCTGTTGTAGCGATTCAATCAATTGTAGTAATGATATTCCTTCTTTTCCACAATATCTGAGAATGTAAGGAATATAATAGAAAAATGGTGGAGAATCAATTTCGTCTAGTATTTTAGTCAATAATTTCTCAATCTGTTTTTTCGAAGAGACTTCAAAATTGTCTAATTCAACAATCATATTTTCTACATAATTTCTACTGTGAAGTTGTCCTAACCATAATGGACCTGCTTTTTCCAATTTTTTCATACATACAGGACAATTAGAAGATTTAACCTCATCCGGGATATATGTACTTTTAACGTAAGAACATTCTGTACAGAAGTGTACAAAACCAATTTTCTTGTGTTGTTCGTTGGCTAGTTCCTTACTTTCTATAATCTTTACTTTTACTCGCAAGAAATGTTCATGATGAAAACTAAATATAGGTTCTATAGCTACACCTAACCTCCCCGCACTTATTAGAAGGTTATAGATCAAGATTCTTAGTGCAACTTCATGACATGGAAAATAGCGAGTTGGCTTAGCGTTGTACATCCTATAACAAGCATCAGAAAATTTACCACAAAGAACTTGTAAATCAGTAGCTGTTACAAGCAAGTATCCCTCAGATCTCTGTAAGGCTCGAATTGAGATTTCTAAGAAGGATATTGGAGAACCAAAAGGATCTATATCAATAACATCTATACTTTGCTTATCTGAAACCAAATTACTAATCATGTTATAAGCCTCAGAGCGAATAACTTCTAATTTTCCATCATAATTATAAGTATCAATATTCTTGTTGATAATCTCAATTGCTAAAGGATTCTTATCACTAGCAATAATCCTTTGAATAGATGTAGAAGGAAGTTCATTTAGAATTCTATAACTTCTAACTCCTGTTCCTGCGAAAGGATCTAAGAAGATTATCCCCTCTTTTGAATTCTTAGCAACTAATGATAAAAGGAGTAAGGTTAAGTCTCTATTGATAACCATTTTTGGATTGTAGAAAACTGAAGCGTCATAAATTCTATCAGCATCTTGAAAGAATGTGAAATTAGTACTACCTTCCATAACTTCAGTCCACTTTCTTTCAGTTCCTTCCATTTCAATATCCTCCAATCATTTATCTTCTTCTTCATTAATCACTCTTATTTGTACAAACTAGATATATCTCGGAACTTTTCTTACGTGATGCTTTAGGTTTGAATAATTTTGTTTTCACAAATAATGTTTTTGCTTTTTTGTTAAATTCTTCAAATTCCTTTCCTTGGAACAATTTGCATATAAAACACCCTCCAGTTTTCAGGACTTCTTCTGCGACTTCTAGAGCTCTATTAGCTAAGAATATTTGAGTTGAATGGTCTCTCCCATAGTCACCCGAGATATTGGGAGCACAATCAGAGAGCAAGACATCAATCTTTCCATATTTTTCTAACAACATATTCGGGAGATTTTCACTCAAAATATCACTATTTACAATCTCAACGTTTTTCTCCTTGAAAGGAGTAATGTATGCTTTGTCAATAGCTATTACTTTGCCACTACGTCCAACATGATTCGATGCCACCTGAGACCACCCTCCTGGTGATGCACCTAAATCAACAACCAGATGACCTCGTTTAAAAATGTGATACTTCTGATTTATCTCCAATAACTTATAGGATGCCCTTGACCTATATCCTTTGTATTTAGCTTTTAGATAGAAATAATCATCACTCAAATAGTTCACATAGAGATATTTGTACAGCTTAAAACTATTGTATTGATAAGACTTACGTCTTATCCTATACTAAAAAAAATCTTTACTTCAATGGGATTGGGATTTTATCATCATCATCGAGAATTTCATATTCAACGAATCTGTATGGTTGTATCTCTTTAGATGAATCTTCTTCAATTAACCATTCATTAAAGAGTCTGCAACTTATTGGATTGACTGGATTATTTACATTACATTCACTTATTCTGTCGCAAGTAAAGCAAGGACAAATTAAAGTCATCCATCCTGTTTCTTTTTTCTTAGGAATTGTCAGAACAAAATCCTTCACGTTACCCATCTTAACAGGAATTTTAAGTATCTTATTTGTATAAAGTAATTCATCTAACTTGAGAATGATCGAATCATGAGTACCCAATATATCCAACACTTCCCTGTACAATAGTTGCTTATTCGTTGTTCGATCAATAAGTTCAATAATTTCATCGCCTAATGCGCTACTATAATTTTTCTCAATTTTAATTCGCTGAACTGGAATCATTCTCATCACACACAGTTATCGTTCTAAACCCTAAGATTTAGTATCGTCGAGGATAGTGTTCAATAGCGATCCTATCTTCTAATATAAATAGTGCTTTTTACCCTATTTAAGTGTTGATACATGTCGAAATTATTTAGTGAGAAAAAACATGCAAAATTTTCTTGTTGAGCTTCCAATTTCATTCGACATAAATCGAAATATTACCATCTACGAATCTACTATTTTGTGCAACTAGAAACTTTTTTTCTTTGAGTATTTCTTTTTTTGCCTTACATCAGAACGCTTTCGATCAATTGAGTAAAGCAGAGTATTTATTGGAATCCTTCCTTTATACTGTTCCTTCAATTTTATACTGAGATATGGTTTCTTCACTGGACCAAAAATATCATTGATTATACCAATATGCTCCATAGTTTCATTTACTACATTGGAACCTATTTTGGGTAACTGAGTTGGATCGATTACAACTGCATATCCTAAATCAGAATAATGAACAATTGGACCAAGTTTTTTTATTCTACTTTGCTCCAATTCAATCACCTATATTTTTATCAAAAGAGTTTATTTTATTTTGCTTTAGTTGTTGCTTTAGTTGTTGCTTTACCTTTCTTTTTCTCTTGAGGTTTTGCAACTTTCTTCAGTTTTCTGGAGATATTTGCTATTCTTCGAATTAACTCTGTTTTACTTGGAATTCCTTCTGGGTTTACAATTATCCTTCCCTCGCTACTCCACCAGTTCTTTGAGTATTTTTTATCTTTTTCAACTTCATATTCTAGTTCAAGATGCTTACATGCATAAACAATTTTGGAAAGATTACAATCACTTACTGCTTTGTTTTTTGGAAGTTTTCTACCTTGTTTTCTAGATAGACTCCTATCAAAATACTCTGGATAAAGAACAAAATAACGTTTTCTGCGTAACATGATTCAGCCTTATTATTGTTTAATTATTATTAAATTATTTGGAGGAAATTACTCTTCCTCTTTCTTATCAATCAAAACTCCGTTAATGATACCATGCTGTCCTGGTCTACTTGTTACTAAAGCTCTACCAAGATCTGTATCAATAACACATCCTTTTGTAATAATACGACGACGAGCATATTCACGATTTGCTTTATTTTCTAGAACATTTAGAATTTTAGCCTTTTGAGATACACCTGTAGATTGATCAAGAATATTTGCATATTCATCTCTCAGAACTCTATATTTTTGATGTCCTCCTCTAGTACGAATATGTTTGAATGTACGAGGACCAATATGAGTTTCAGCTGGATATCTTCCCATATCTCTTTTCTTCTTAGATGCTGCTCGTTTTATAAGACCGCCTGATAATTTTCTTCTAGACCTTTTTAACCACTGATAAGGCATTGTCTTTTCACCTTGGAAGTCATCGATTTTGTTTGAATATAAGAGTTTCCATTAGAAAGATAAAACTGTGATGCATCTTCTTGTTTATAGCAAATACTAGGGAAAAATCTAAAAGCAAAGAATTCATTCTTTATCTATGAAAAGTAAGCCATTCATTCTTCTATTCTTACTTTTGTTCTTATTTCCTTATGCTGCATTGAACAAAGTGCATTCAAACTCATCGCAAAATAACCTTGTACTACCATCGAGTATGCAGATTCAACCTGATGGTGAAAATCTAGTCAAAGCATTTAACAACCTAGTTAATCAGAGATGGAAAGAACCACTGAAAGAAGAATATGTAATTGAGACTCTGAAAGAATATAATAACAGAGCTCTTGTTTCATTCTTTGGATTTGAGGAAAGAGATACTTTCTGTCAAAATGCATTAAAATACAACATCAAAATTGACAAAATCTATTCTCCTATACCCGCTGTCACCATCTCTTACAATAACCAGAAGATTTCAGAAGTGGAATTTTCAGAGTATAATATCAAATATGTTTACCCAATAGGTTCCAGAAGTTTTTCAGTTCCTCAGAACATAGATGTTGATCTTGGAACAGCTGTAGAATTAAGTGATATAAGGGAAGCATTAGAAATTGATGCGTTGCACGACCTAGGTTACACAGGTCATGGAATAAGAATAGGTGTATTAGACAGCGGAATGAATTTTACACAAGCTCCTTCTTTAGTTGGACAACTTAATTATGATGAACAAAAAATAATCAGTTCCTTCAAGGCCGAAGGACTAGCAGAAGACATAAACGACTTATCAGGTCACGGAACTCATATTAGTTCAATTCTAGCAGGAAATGGTAAGTTTGTAATCGATGGAGAAGTAGTTCAAACAAATGATTACGGTATTGCTCCAGATTCACAACTGCTTAATATTAAAGTTCTCGATCAAACCGGTTTTGGAGAAGATGAATGGCTTATTGATGGATTTGCTCTGGCTTTAGATTTAGATTCAGACATCATCTCAGCTAGTTTAACTTCTATTACTTTTGCTGAAATTGGTGACCCAATTGAAGAACTCATGTATGCTGCAGGTAGACAAGGTGTTCTTGTAGTTGCTTCAGCAGGAAATTATGGACCTTCTGGTTCATCAATTGGTGCTCCTGCAGTGTGGGATTATGTCTTATCTATTGGTGCAACTCAAAATCTTCAAGACCTAGCTTTATACACCGCTAGTGGTCTTAATCAAAACTTCTCAGCTGGAATAGATGTTTTAGCTCCCGGTAATGGAATTGGTGGAAGCTCTGCAACTGATGGATCAGTTAGGTATGTTTCAGGAACTTCAATATCTGCACCAATTGTCAGCGGAATTCTTGCTGTGCTTATGGAAGCATTTCCTGATCTCAAACCTCAGAATTATGAAATTGCTTTATGCGAAACTGCAACTGATGTTAACCATCCTATTGTATTCCAAGGAAATGGACTAGTCAATCCATATGCTGCGTATGAATATCTAAATCTAAATGAGAATGATACTGTATTTACTATAAATCCAAAAAGAGTGTCTCCTGAGAATTATTATTACTACGAATGTGTAGAAGGAAGAACAACAGAATTCATGATAAAAGTGATTTCGTCTGATGATCAAGTTATTAATACTACAATCACAGGAGATTCACAATTCATACAAACAGCAAGTCAATATCAGGTTTATCGAGGATGGAATCACATCGGATTCAATATCACAATTCCTGAAGATACGGGTGTTCGGGAAATCAATGCAAATATCCAATTTTACAATACAAATGGAATAACGAGCGATCTTGAAATTTCTATTCAAACAAGGTATTTTGGTGGCTCAATACTTTTTGATGTTTCCATGGATAATGATACTGCAAATCAATGGTTTGATACTTCCTCTCCATATGGTGTTTACCAATATTTAGCTAGAAGACTCAAAGATAGAGGTTTCTACTATAGCTTTCATGAAGAAGGGGCACTACAAGCAAACGACCTTGAGGATATAGATATTCTAGTTATTGCAGATCCTGAGTATAACTTGCAAACAGCTCATTTAGATACCATATATGATTTTGTCAATAATGGTGGATCTTTACTTTTTATGCTAAATAGCATAAGATTCATTGATGCAAGCAATGTCACTACAGATCCACTTCTCTCCAGCAATTATACTCTCTGTAATGAGATTTTAGCTCGCTTTGATGCAAGAGTTTTTAGTGGATTATCCATTGATTATGATCCTTACGAAGCTTTTGTTACATCAGATGGTGATATGTTTAATACAGATTCGTTCTTCCATTGGGGATGGCCTCTAAATTTCGACGGTTCATCTACTAATACGAATAACGCGGTTCTAGCAACATTTACTGCAGAATATAATGATGTACTTACAGTTTTTCCTGCTGTTCTTGCTACAAAGATAGGTGAAGGTAGAGTAATGATTTTCAGTTCTAGTTACCCTTTTACTGATTTAGGACTGATGAGTGATACATATGAATTTGTGCCAAGAAGAGCAGAATTAGATAATTCATACAAATCCCTATTTGCATTGGATTCAAAGAACAGTCAGATTGTAAATGATACTTTTGATTGGCTAATATCTACAAATAGACCAGCTATACTTGTTGATATGAATCCATCTAGAGTTCTGATAAGAGAGCAAATAAGATTGGATTTTGAAATCTTGAAGAATGATGAATCAACTTTTCTAGATAATGAAACTTTACAAGGTACAATTATTTATGCTGATCATTCATTCGAAAATATTGTCTATAATAGAGTAGAAACTAGCGACAGATATGAGGTTTATCTAACTTTTGAAGAATATGGGTGGCATACGATCTATATTCCACTTAGGTTCATAAATCATACATCAACTGATGGTCGAATAGATATTTTCTGCGATGTAGCACTATGGGATGATATAGCTCTGATAAAGACTGTTTCAACAGGTGTAATCATTTTCATAATTGCAACAATAATATTGGTACCTCTAGTAAGGTCAAGATTTGTTAAAGAAGAAGTAAAAAATTAAATTTTTCTCTATCATTTTTTTATTTTTCTCAACTGTGAGGTAGTTAGCACACGTGTGTGAGTAGCTACACAGAAAATCCTTAAATAGGTGTGTGACGTAGATACACATAGAGTGTGCGATTGTGAAACACACTCACAAAACTCCCAAAAAAGTGGTATGAATGAAAAGAGAAAGATTGCCAAAAGGATCACTGGATGTATTAGGATTACTTGAAGAAAAAGGAGCTTTAACTCAAAAGGAAATTATTGAAAGTTTAAAGCAAACCAAACCAAGAGCAGTTAGATATACAGTTAGACAACTCTTGGATAGAACAATTTTAGTTAATAGAGCAAATTTTGAAGATATGAGATCATCTTTAATTGGAATAAATCCCGAAATGGAAAGCTCATTAAAAGACTTAATTACAAGTAAAAGGGTAGAACAACCTATACCAGCATAAGTTTGAAGATTTTGAATTAAACATCAAAATCTTTTTTATCTCTTACTTTTCATTTTCTTTTGAAAGTGCTATGTCGATTAAAATTTATTCAACTGTAACAGGATTCTTCGTGTTCGATGATAGTAATGCTTTGATTTTATTTGAATCATATCCAAAAGAGACAGAATCCATCGCTTCTAAAATTCTTAATTTGTCTCAAAACAACAAATCTGATGAATTAGAAAAGGTATTCAAAGAGATTATTTCTAATGAGTTTGAAACAAACAGTCTAGAAGTCATGAGTTTTACTAGAGCTCTTGGAAAGAAATGTGAATTAAATGCAAAATCAGAATTTTATCAAGAATTTGTCGAAAAACTTCCCCAATTACTCGTAGAAAAGAACTACGTTAAGGATGAAGCTGAATATACCAATTTAGTAAAAGAAATTAGTATCGCTTTATCTAAGCAGAGAGTAACTGATACCTCTCAACGTATTGATAAGAACGTTGTTCATGGGATTCTATCCATGGATGATATAGATAAAACAACCAATCTTTTTGCTTCTCGAATAAGAGAATGGTATGGAGTACATTTTCCTGAGATTATCAAGGAAGTCCAAAGTAATCCTACATTATGTAAAATTATAACTGATATAGGTGTTCGAGAGAATTTCACTGAGGATGCAGTCAAACATTTTGGTTTCTCTAATGAAAAAAGTAAACACATTGTTCAGTTAGCAAAATCTTCAATGGGTGCTAAATTTGAGGAGAATGATCTTTTACCTCTTCAAGATGTTGCACAAAAAACTATTTTCCTATTTGAAGAAAGAGACAAACTGGATGCATATATTGAAAGAGAGATTGGTAGAATTGCTCCAAACATGCAAGCAGTGGTTGGTTCTGCAATAGCTGCTAGAATGATAGCCTTAGCTGGTGGTTTAAGAGAATTAGCAATGAAACCCGCAAGCACAGTTCAACTTTTAGGAGCTGAAAAGGCACTTTTCAGAGCTTTGAAGACTGGAGCTAAACCACCAAAACATGGGATCATCTATCAAATGCCAGAGTTACACAGCTGTTCATGGTGGCAACGTGGAAACATAGCCCGTGCAATTGCAGGAAGGTTAACCATTGCAGCAAGAGTTGATGCTTTTCAGGGTGAGTTTATAGGAGACAAGCTGAAGTCTGAAGTTGACAAGAAAATAGAAGAGATAAAATTAAAATATGCTGAACCACCTGAGGGTAAAAAACCTCCAATTGACAGATCACAATTTCCACCAAAAAGAGGAGATAGAAGACCAGATAGAAGAGGAGATAGAAGACCTCAATATCAGAAGAAAGGTGGAAAAAAATCTTATCAACGTAGAAGGTGAACTCTCTGTCCGAAATCCAGAATCATGAATTTCAAAACCTATTCTGGATAAGAACAAAAGATGGCAATACCAGATTAGCAACGATTAATGCTAATCCTGGTAAAAAAGTCTATACTGAGAGACTAATACATATCAAAGGTAAAGAATATCGCACTTTTGATCCATTTAAGAGCAAATTAGCAGCTTCGATTTTTAAGAAGATGAAAAACTTCCCCTTTTCAGAAGGGAGTAAAATATTGTACTTAGGAGCTGCCTCTGGTACAACTGTTTCTCACATATCTGACATTATAGGTGATAAGGGAGTAATATATGCAGTAGAATTTTCTTCACGTTCAATACGAGACTTAATAGCTGTTTCTGAAAGAAGAACAAATATAATCCCTATTCATGCAGATGCAAGGTTCCCAGAACAATACAGTTTTCTTGTTTCCAATGTAGATATAGTATACGAAGATGTTGCTCAACCAACTCAAGCAGAGATTCTTAATGTCAATGTTCAATCATATCTCAAAAGCGGAGGGTACTTTTTCCTCGCCGTAAAAGCAAGAAGCATTGATGTGACCAAAGATCCAAAGATAATTTTCAAAGAAGTAAAGGAACAACTCAAAGCAGAAGGATTGTTAATAAGTGAAGTACTTGATTTAGAACCATTTGAAAAGGATCATGTTATGATAGTAGGTCAATTACCATAAGTAATTTAACTAGATTTAATTCTCTTTCAAAGCAGAATGCTTTTTCACCCACACTTTTACTAAATCAAATGCTTTTTTCATTTGATTTAATTCATCAATTGTGAAAGTAGGTATTGATTGTGTTGCTGGATGCTCAGTATCTTCTTCAACAATCATAATAGCTCTTCTTCTTGTCAATGAAGCAATATTCTGAGTTAATGAAACCCTATCTATTAGTTGTTTATTTCTATTTTCTTCAACGCAAACTAAAACATTCAATCCACTATGAACATCTTGGCTTTTGTGTACTCCAAATGCATCAAAAGGCGATAATTTCGTCCAAAATTGAGAGAGAAAACCAAGGTCTTGAAGAATTTTCGAAATATCCCCCTTGAAGGAAGACATATTATCAATACTGTACTTTGGATTTTCTTCTTGGCGAATATCGATATTAAATATACGAATACCTTCAGCTAAAGGAGAATCTAGAGCTTCCTCTAGCATTGCTGCTGTTTCAGGAGGAGGATTTATTGAATGTTCATACTCATAGATTGTTCTTCGAGATACACCCACCATATGGGCTAAATCTGCATAACTTAGGTTTTTATCTAATCGCGCTTGTCTAAGCAGTTTACGGTTAATGTGTACAAGGTATCTTCCTCTACTACTGCGATAAACTAATGGAGGCATTCCTTTGGAAATTAATTCCATGAATGTTTCTGTACAGATTACAGGTATGTCATATCTTAGCAGAACCAATCCATCTTCCAATTCACAGAAATCAACCTCTTTTTCACCATCTATTGAGGAAGTAGTATTCAAGAACTTGTTACTAATGATAACAGGTGAAGCATTCAGAAAACCGGCTATGTTTTTGAGCTCATAAGACTTGTTTCTATCAAAGTCATCTATACTTGGCTCAACTTTTAAGATGATTAACTGATCTCTTCGTTTTGCTATGAGATCAAAACAGGCATTACTGCTTAAAGACAAGCTTGCAATGCTAAATCCAGCATTCTTTAGAATCTGCTCTATCTCATGAAGGATTGATATTCGATTTTGTTGAGACATTTTGAACACCGGATTGATTTTCAAAAAAATGCTTTCTCAAAGTAATATAAGTTTAGCTTTTAAAACAAAATTAATCAGAGATCCTTTGACATATAAGGACCATCTAAATTATAACCTTGATTTTGATAGTATTCTCTTACTCCAATGCCAGATATGACTGATATCTTCTCAAATCCCTTTTCGCGACCAATATCTTCAGCTTTAGAAAGCAATAATTTCCCATAACCTCTATGTTGCCATTGTAAATCATGTTTTGTTGAAGAGGTTATAGCCAAAGATTCTCCATATATGTGTAATTCCCTCACAACAATTGTTTGTTTTTCTCTGAATTCGGGTCTAATGATATTATCACTTATTTCTCTTAATCTCAAGAATCCTATAAGTACATCATTTTTTGTATCTTCATAAGAGAGAAAATGCTCTACACCATTGCTGGCTTCATAGGTTCTGTGAACTAATTGTATTGAGGAAGGACTAATCTCTCCTTCTTCTTTATACAGAAAATGACCAACTTCTCTGCACCGAATACAGCTGCATTTCTTTCCTTCTTCCTTCAATATCCTTTGAATATCAAGTCTCAAATCGCTTTTGTTTGGACCCGCAGCTATTTGATGAGCAGGAATATCTCGCAATACTCTCTTTATTCTAACATAAGGAGGTACAAATTCCTTAATCTTAGCGATTAATTTTGCTGCTACTTCATTTGTGAGGGCTTCATATCTCCCTTCCTTGTAGTCATCATACAATTTAGTATTTGGAATGACCATAGTTGGATAAATTTTAATCTCATCTGGTTTATAGTTAGAATCTTCGAATAAAATCTTGAAAGATTCAATATCTCGCTCAATGGTTGAGCCTGGTAATCCTGGCATCATGTGAGCTGTTATCTTTAATCCTGAATCTTTTGCAAATTGAAAAGCTTCCACTGTTTCTGCTGCGCCATGTCCTCTCTCTATTTTTTCTAGAACATCATCAAAAACTGTTTGAACTCCTAATTCAAGTCTTGTTACTCCATATTCAACTAAATGGTCTATTTTTTCATGATTCACTTGATCAGGTCTGGTTTCCGCAGTCAAACCTACACACCTATGAGTTGCAGTCTCATTTAACTTGTGAGCTTCTTCTATTGAAGAAGTATCCTTTTCATTAAATGCATCAAACATTCTCTGAATGAACCACTTCTGGTATTTTAAAGGTTGATTCGTAAAAGTTCCTCCCATTATAATAGCATCTATTTTTTCTGTTGAATGCCCAATTGCATTAAGTTGTTTTATCCTATCTCGGACTTGAAGATAAGGATCATAATCATTTCTTATTCCTCTCATGGATGTTGGTTCATATCCAGTGTAGCTTTGAGGTTTTTCTACTTCTGGCCCCCCAGGACACATAATGCATTTACCATGAGGGCATTCCCATGGACGAGTCATTACTGCTACAATTGCAACGCCTGATAGAGTGCGAACTTTTCGAATCATCAGAATTGGAAGTAATATCTCTTTTTCCTCATCTGTGCATAAAGCGAGTATTTCACTATTTTTGGGAAAATCCTTTAACTTGAATTTCTTAGAAATCTCCCTCTTTAACTTATCAAGCTCATTTTTTGTAGAAAGTTTCCTAATAAGTAGCTCATTCTTAATCTCTAGAATAGCATCATTTCTATCTTTCATAGGAAAAACTTTTCTAAATAAATTTGAAAAAAGATTATCTTGATCTACGTTTAGCACCCATACTAGAAGGTTGTCCTGAGAATCTGCCTAAAATAATTCTTTTAACATATTTATTTCTCAATCCCTTTCTTGGAATAGGGCTGTGTCTCTCTTTTCCTTCAACCTTTGGGGTTTGTTTTCTAACTTTACCGGCTTTTTGTAGCGAACCGTGACCCATAGAATCACCTTTTTAATCTAATTCAGATGATAATAGAGTGTTTAAAAACTTATAGTTTTTGGTTCTGGATATTTTTGCTCAAAGAAGCTAATTCACAAGGTAAATCCATATTTAAGCAAGAAGAAGTATTTCTTCTCTTTTTATATGAATTGCTAGATAAGTAGGTGAAGAGGAATTAGGGTGTTGAATTTGGCTTGGAAAATGATTTTCAAAATATATGC
>JAEOTK010000127.1 GCA_016839875.1 Candidatus Heimdallarchaeota archaeon | reverse complement strand
TCTTCGAAAAGATCAAATCCTGCCATTTCCATATATTCCTGAGCTAGTGTAATATTGTACTCATAAGGTTCAAGACTACTGTCAAAAACTGTCATATTTGGTGAACACGAAGTTACACCAGGAATTCCTTCTCCATCTAGAAATGAGCTAATTATTTGATCTCTAGGTACAGCATGACTGATGGCTTTTCTGACATACTTTGCCGCTTCTTCATTTCCTAGAGGAGTCAATTCTCCAGTACCCAAATATGGATGTTTCATGTTGATAGACATCTCTTGAAATGCACCATTATTGATACCATCAGTAGTAGGATAGTATAAACAGATAGCAGGCAAATCCTCATACAGAATCGCTTGCATCTGATGCGCATAGGATTCTTTTAACAAAGTATCATTTTCTGCCAAGTAATTTGCTAATACAGCATCATATGTCGTGTTAGAATATTGGTAGTAATTATCACCATAAGGTACGAAACCAGCAGTATCATATACTCCAGAAGGATCCCAAGGATTCCCCCATGTCCAACCGGTAAACAAGATATCAAAACCTCCATTTTCATAAGTTGGAACGTAATCATATTCAAGGAAAGGATAAGCATAGGTTCTTTGAGCAATTCCAGCCCAGCCTGTAATATTGTTGAAAGTAACATTTATACCGATAAGAGCTAATTGATCTACCATTAATTTTGATGTATTTACTCTGTCAGCTTTTGTTTCAGGTGTTAAGAAAGTTAATGTGAAAGCTTCTTTTATCTCTGGTTCTGCTGCATTTGTAGAATTAGAGGGTATGAAAAATAAACTGGACAACAATAAAAGTATTATAATTTTCTTTTTCATATAAACCAAATTAACATTATCCTAGTCAATTTTATAATTCTTTCGCACAATCATTCTAGCAATATTTTGTATATTTTAAGCATAACTTCGTTCGATTTTGATTTCGAATAATGAAAGTGCTTACAGGAATTTATAAATTGTAAGTAGGAAAATAAAGGAATCGACTTCTACATTAAAACTTCATCTTTCTAAATCTTGATACGGATCCTGAGATTATTAAGGATAGAATTGCAACTGCAGATACTGAACTAATAATTATCAATACTTTCTTTTTGGTTGATAAAGGATAATCTTCAGGATCTAAAGGATCAGTTCCAGCTTTAATTTCTTTTCCATCCAAAAAACCATCTCCATCAGTATCGTTTAGCAATGGGTTTGTTCCAGCTAAATATTCACCTAAGTTTGTAAGAGTATCATTATCAGGATCGAAAGTTGAATCATCAAACAATGGGTTAAGTTCATATTCTATCTCCCAAGGATCAGGCATACCATCCACATCTGTATCATTACTCAATGGATTAGTGAAATAGATATTGACTTCAACTCCATCAGCGAGAGTGTCATTATCAGAATCTGGATTTAGTGGGTTGGTGAAATAGACTAGAACCTCATCTCCATCAAATAAATTATCATCATCTGAATCCTTATCCAAAGGATCTGTTCCATAGTTGTTGACTTCTTCACCATCTATTAACTCATCAAAATCTGTATCATTCAAGAATGGATGAGTTCCAAGAAAATATTCTTCAACATTATTTAAGCCATCATTATCATGATCCAAAGTAGAATCATCTACTAAAGGATCAAGCCCTTTCAAAACTTCCCAACCATCTGGGATTCCGTCGTCGTCTGTATCTGAATCAAATGGATCTGTGAAGTAAATTACTAGTTCTTCATAATCATCTAGTTGGTCATCATCAGTATCAGAATCGAGAGGATCTGTTCCATAGGTAAACACCTCTTCACCATCATCTAAACGGTCGTTATCTGTGTCTGCATCAGCAGGATTTGTAGAATAAGTATAGACTTCTTCTCCATCTAATAATCCGTCTAAATCGGTGTCATTCAAATCTAAATCAGTGAAATAAACATATCTTTCATTGATGTCATCTAGTCCATCACTATCTCTATCGGTTGTATTCAATGGATAAAGATCTATAGCTCCCACCAGATAATAAGGTCCGGTTTTGTTTGCATCTGACCAATAGTTCCCCTCACTTGATTGAATGTTATACCATGTATTGTTTGTTCCTGAACTTATTGCTTGTGGATTTGTTCCCCCTGTGTTTGCAATAAAGAAATTATGAAATATAACATTATCTTTTCTGAGATTTTGAGTTGATGATGAAACATATATTGCTCCCCCTAAATTGTGGTAGATGAAATTATCACAAACTTTGCTCGCAATTGATTGATCTATCAACACTCCTTGATTGTTCGCATAAAGAACATTACTACAAATGTCAACATAGTTTGATTCTAGGATTATAGCAATATTACTCTCGTTCAGCTGATTCAGTCTGATTTGTGAGAAATGAGATCCTGTTAGATGAATAGCATTCCCTGTTTGAGTTAATATTTCATTATTTCTTATTGTAGCTCCTGATGAATCTGTTAGAACTATTCCATGATGACCAAACTTGATGTCATTATCTATTATTGTCACATCTGTGGAAAGAGAGCATTCAATTGCTGTATAAATATCAAGAAAGTTGTTATTTCTAATCTCAGTTTGATCAGCACTCACGATTGTAATTCCTGTCCCATCCTCAATTTTAACAAAGGAATTATTGGCTATGCTTGTATGTCCTGGAAGAATACTTGATATCAGAAGACCTCCTAAAGATCCTTTCAGAGAGTTACTTTCAACTACAAAGAAAGAAGTGACACCAGTAACCTCAACTGCATAATCTGCAGCTGTATCTATATTGTGTTTCTCAATTCTGTAAGGATCTCCAAAGGTTCCAGTACCTGGGAAATTATACCCTGAAGGACCAAAGTCTGCATCAGAGAATATCAGAATGGGATCAGAGGAAGTTTTCTGAATTTTCTCTTCTGAGAATTCTTTTTCGATTTCTGCATTTGAGTAAGAAATAACTATTACTATTAGTATAAATGCAATTAACTTTAGAGACTTCTTTCTTCTTAATTTACTAGATCCTGGTATCAATTTATTTCATCCTCTCTCATAAACAAATGCGGGAAAAAATAAGTTTTAACCTTTAACAAATTAAAGTAAATATGTGCTTAGAATTGCACATACGCCAGTTTGATTTTTTTTATCTTTCAATTTTTATCTCAAATTGTGAAAGAATTTGAGGTAATCCTTTATCTTTAGAAACTTTCGCAAATTCTGTTCCGATTACACCAGCTAATAACTGTCTATCCTCATCAGGTGTATTCATGAAAAGAAATCGTCCATTAGGAATTTCCTTGGCATAATTGAAGTATTCCAATCTTGGATGGTATCTATCCAAAGGACCTGTATTGATGAATACTTCATTCTTGATTTTCTTCAAATCATCGAATATATTGAATTTATTGTTTTGAAGTGTACATCGCTTAAACTTCCATGTTTGGAGTCCTCTAGCAAATTCTATCATTCTCATTTTGTTTACCTTATTCTTCATCCCTGCTGTAAAGATGTAAGCAATGGGCAATCTCAAAATAGAAAGAATAAACATCGGAACAATTCTTAGAAGTATATTGTTTATTGATTTTTCCCAAACCCATTTAACTATTGGATTATGAACAAAAGTCGTTGGAGGATCAAAATATTGGTTAATCAAACCATCCAAGATAACTGCTCCCCCATAACTTGAACTTGCCAACACATAATCCTTATTTGCTAATCCTAATCCCTTTAGAGCTACTCCTACATCATATGCTGTTTGGTTGATTGTCATTGTAATCTCTCTTGTTTTCTTGATTTTACTTGATCTCTTTTCTCTTGTTTCCAAGTAGTAGTACTCACCTATTCCTTGGTGGGGGATATGAAAATCTACCCAAGAGATAGGAGCAGCAACATAACCTGGAATAAAGACTATTGGTCTTTTTGTTTCACTTTTTTCTGGTACATGATGAAATACTCTAAGCTCTCCATCATCAATTGGAACATATAGGATCTCACTTGCACCTTCATCAAGAAAAGTGGGAACGTCTCTTCTTCCCTTTTCTAAAAGCTCTCTAATTGCTTGTTTTTGTTTTTGAGTATGTACAAACATCTGTTCATTATTCATCTTAGTATACCTTGGATTTGGTGATATGAGTTCGTAAAAAGAAAGTTTAAGATGTTTTTAAACATTCTTGAGATACGTTAAATTTCGTAAAATATCTGTTAAATTACAATCTTCCTATCGCTAGTTTTCTTTCTAGGATTTTATCAAAAGATCTTGCTTTTGTTAAGAACCAGATTAAAGAACAAATTATAATTCCAAGAATTCCCGACATGAGATAAACGTATCTAATACCTATTAGAGCGCCAAATCCACCTGCAAAAATCATTGATAAGGGTTGAACATTAGAAACCTCAGTGGCAATTAATCCAGATGCTCTTCCTAGTTTTTCTTTTGGTATAACTAGTTGAATAGAAGATAAAACTGATACATTGATAACAGGATGAACAATAGTTCCAAGGAAGAATTGAATTCCTATTAACCAAAACAGATTATCACTTCCTTCTGGTATGAAAAAGATAGTTGTTAGAACAACGAATGTAAAAATAATTGCGAAATAACTTACCCACGCTCTTTTCCTAAAACCTTTGAATATAGTCATAAATATGCTTCCAGCTATTATTCCTGCTTGAAAGAAGAAAATAACCAAAGCATAATCCGTCTCCATTCCTCCGTGAGTTTTATAGATAAACAGAGGTAACATTGTACTGAATGGTGTGAAGAACAGATTTACTACTATTAGCATTATTCCAATAGCTAATAATCCTTTAGTATTAAGAATAGTCTTGAAAGCATCTTTCAGATCTGCAAACATGTGGATTTTTTCCCCTTTGTTAAGTTCTGTTTTCACTCTAGGAATTTTCACCTTGATAATCAAAACAAGAGCAAATATGAAAGAAGCAATATCTGCCCAAAGCAAATCAACAGTATTCCATAAAACAAGTAATCCTGCAGCTATTGCAGGACCTGCTATTCTTATTACTGCATTTGTGAGATAGTTTAAACCATTAATTCTACTAATTAATTTCTCAGGCACCATTGTTGGAAGAATAGACACTACGACAGTATTGTGAAAAGAATCTCCTATGCTTCGGATAACCAAGACTATGAATAACCATGCAATTGTAAACATGTTCTTATAGAACAAATAAATGGCAACAGCAGTAATAATCGCTATCAGTATATCTGCAGAAACTATAACTAATTTTCTATTTACTCTATCTGCTATTGTTCCAGCAATTGGACTTAAAATAACCATTGGTCCAAAACCTGCGAGTGAAGCAAGTCCTAAAATGAGCTCACTTCCTGTTTCTAAAGTAATCCACCAAATTAGTACAAACTGTACTATAGTTGATCCTAAAAGACTGATTTGTTGACCTGAGAAAAAGAGAAAATAGTTCTTAAGCGATTGTTTGTTATTGTCTTTCTTCAAGTCATTGGTTTCGTTTGAATCGGTCATAAAAGGAATCCAATTAGTAATCATTGATTAAGTGTTATTAAATGTTTAACTTTGACAAAATTTCAACAAGATATTTTTCTTTCAAACATTTCTAACCATATTTCTAATTTGTTGTCTATAATCGAATAAATTGTCTACTTCCGCAATTTGCACATCCAGCAGGAGAACAATTGTCACATTTAAGTACTCCACATTTTGCACATTTCGAACTTGCTTTAAGTTCACAATTATAGCATCGTTTTACCCCTATACGATTACGTAATTTATATACAACAAACACTACAGTAGCTGTTCCAGCTATACCTGCACCTACTTCAAGTATTATGAAAAAAACTTTTGATGATTGTGTAGTATTAGGATTTCCATTTCCTGATTCTTCTTCCATCAGTGTTTTTATTGTGTTTTCCATTACTGGCCATGTGTCTTCTTCAGAAAAGCCTGAAACACTCCATTCAATGTAGCCTTGTTGATCTATAATGTAGAAAGTTGGAATAGAGCTCTGACCATAAGTGCTGATAATAAAACCATCAGGATCTAAACTCACAATCCAATCCATTTGTTCATCACTTCGGAATTGCGAGACAAGAGATTGAGATTCAGTTTCATCAATATCTACAGAGATGATTTGAAGATCACTTCTTGAATAAGTATTGTAGAGTAGTTGTAAATAAGGAATAGATAGTTGGCAAGGGGGACACCAAGTTGCAAACAGATCAAGTACTACAACTTTACCTTCAAAATCACCCAAAGTATAAATTGTACCTGAATCAACATCTTGGACTGTAAAATCTGTAGCCTGTTGATTTATTTTGTATGACTCATAGTTATTTACTAGGTTGTTATTTGCTCCTGTTGGAAATACATCGTTTGATAGTAGAACTAGTGAAAAGATGAAAAGAGATAGTACAAGAAATGTTTTTTTCTGAAACATAAATCTAAAAATCTTAATATTACTTTTTAATATTTTCTAATTACAAAAATTTCTTATCGTCTTTTATTTGCTCTTGAGAATCGTTTATCAAACTT
>JAEOTK010000126.1 GCA_016839875.1 Candidatus Heimdallarchaeota archaeon | reverse complement strand
GAAGAATAGAAATTTATACGAACACCTAGCTCAGAAAGGAATTGATTCATGAAAGAATAACCTGGATAAGCGAGCATAGCTGCAGTTGTTCCAATGAGATAAACAGCAATTGCCAAAAACGAAGAAATAAGACCGATTTTTTTGAGATCAAAATTCTTCTTTCTCAATTCCATACGTTTCTCCCTACTAAGTAGTTTTAAAATTTTGTCCGTGAAATAATAAAAAAAAATGGAAGAATTAAATTCTTCTAGTTTTCTGTTTCTTGATAATTGTAGGTACTAAAGCCATTGTAGATATAATTATGATAAGTAAGAAAGACATCCCAGCAACATTGAATTCAGGAACTACAGGATAGGTTCGATTCCAGACTTCTAGCACTGCAGCAGTGGCATTCACTAAACCATGTCCAGTAAAAGGATCAAGTCCAGGAGCATCGAGATCAAATGTTGTTGTCTGGAGTATATTTCTAAGTTCACTTACAGATAATGTATGATTGACTGTTCTCATTAAAGCTATGACAGATGCAACTTGCGGGCAGGCAAAAGAAGTTCCATATGCAATTCCATAGAGATTGCCAGGGAAAGTACTATTAATTACATGCTCGGGGACATCAAATTCTTCGTCTCCAACTGGAGCCATTATTTCAGTCCATGGTAATCCCCAATTACTATAATCCGCTCTGTTGTAATAATAATCTGTAGCTCCTACTGCAATAACTTCATCGAATGCACCTGGATATGAAGGAATTTCTTGTCCTCCTGCAGGTGCCCATGTATTTCCGGTCACAGATACAACAGGAACATTGTTAGCTATTGCATAGAGTATATCATCATGATAAAGAGAGCTGTTAGAATAATATTGAAGACTGAGATTTATTACATCAGCACCATTATCGACTGCATATTTTATTGCATCTCCTAAACCTTCATCTGTAGTTCCTTGCATGTTTCCAACATCTAAAACACGCAAATCCATAACTGTAACATTCGGAGCTGTTCCTGCAACACCATAATTGTCTAATTGTGCATTTATTATTCCTGTTATAAACGTTGCATGCCAATGAATAGGATCAATAGTTTCAGGTCCGGGTTCACTATCGTTACTAACAAAGTCCCATCCGTGAGTATCATCAATATATCCATTTGCGTCGTCATCTATCCCATCAGCTGGAATTTCATCAATATTGATCCATTTCTTATTTAGATCAGTATGAGTCCAGTTTATCCCTGAGTCAATAACTGCAATAACAATTTCAGGGGTTCCAGCAGTAATATCCCATGCACCTGTAATGTTAATTTGATTAAGATGCCAGCCAATATCAGTATAAGTACTAAAGTTATTTAAACCTAATTTCTGATCAGTATAGTTCTTACTCATTGTATTTAAGGTAGGTATGAAAAGCAAAGAAATCATAGACAAAACTAAAATCTTGTTTGTTATTTTCATACTGCTTACACATAGCTGATTCCATTATAAAAATTATTGCTCTTTCAAATTATTTTTATCTGGAAATATAATTCTTGATTAACTATGACAATTAATCTCTCAACCAAGAAAATTAAGTCATTTCAGAAGAAGATTTTCTCTTGGTGGGATGATAACATAAGGGATTTCCCTTGGAGAGAAACAGAGGATCCCTTCAAAATCATGGTATCTGAAATTATGTTGCAGCAAACACAAGCTCCACGAGTTGTTGAGAAGTTTAGCAAATTTATTCACAAATTCCCTAATTTTCAAAGTTTAGC
The DNA here is from genome assembly GCA_016839875.1 of Candidatus Heimdallarchaeota archaeon. The sequence goes on along the minus strand of JAEOTK010000126.1, from coordinate 3,387 downwards.
AGAAGCATCTAAAACAGAATTACTAACAGTTTGGTCAGGTTTAGGATATAATAGGAGAGCACTATGGCTTCAAGAGGCGGCTAAAAAAATATCTAAGGATAACAGGTTTCCTATTACTGTTGAAGAGCTTGAAAGTTTCAAAGGGATTGGAAGTTACACTGCAAGATCAATACTAATTTTCGCTTTTAACATGAATATTCCAACCGTTGACACTAACATCAGAAGAATTCTTATTTCAGAAGGATTTGCAACTGAGGATGATTCAGAGAAAGCATTACTTGAGATTGCAGAAAAATTGTTGCCTGAAGGAAGATCTCGAGATTGGCATAATGCACTAATGGATTATGGTTCCAAAGTTCTTACAGTTCGCAGCACAGGTATAAAACCTAGTTCCAGCCAAAGTAAATTCAAAGAATCTGATAGACAGTATAGAGGACTTATCTTGAATTTCCTACTCAAAAAAGAAAGAGTTTCATATGAAGAATTAATTTCCAAATTTGCAATTTCTGAAGAAAGATTGAATAAGATTTTGCAAAAAATGTGTTCAGATGAATTAATTCAACAAAAAGACGGATTTTATCAAATTGGCTAACTTTTCGGAATAAGGTTTATAAACGAGGGGATGAAAAAATGATTCTGTTAAATTTGTGATGAGATTCTAATGGCTATTGAAAATTCAAATATTGAACAAGTGGGAGGTTTAGCTGATAAAGATATTAAAGAGACAAGTATTGAATCAAAGAAAACCAACACTCGAAATGCTGTTCTATGGTTTTTCTACGATATGGCTGACACATTCTTTTCCCAAGCTGTAATTAGTTTAGCATTCACCCCTTATGCGTTACTACTAGGTGTTCAAAAGGGATGGACTTTGGCACAATCTTTTATTATTGTAGCTATATTCATGGCAACATCAAACTTGTTGATTGCGATTCTTGGTCCTATTTTAGGGTCAATTTCCGATATGGCGGGAAAACGAAAGCCAGCAGTAATAATAGTTGCAAGTATAATGGTTGCTGCAACAGCTACAATTGCATTCTGGACCAATTTCTGGTGGGGATGTGCGTTTTTCATAATAGCTAACTTCTGCTATCAAGCAGGAAGAATGTTCTACGACGCACAAATTCCATTTGTAGCAGAAACCGAAAAACGAGGTATAGTTCAAGCTATTGGTGGATCCATGGCTACATTTGGTTCAGTTATTGCAATTGTATTAGGTTTAGTTATAAATACAGAAGGTAGAAGTTGGGGTAAATCAACACCAGTAAGTACAGGTATATGGGAAGTTGCAGGACAAGTAATTGATCCAGCTTCAATAAATTACCAAGCTCTTCGATGGCTTTTCCTTGCATCTGCAGCAGTAATAATTCTCCTATCGATACCATATGTATTTCACAAAGAAAGGCAAACTCCCCCAACTGAAGTCATTACAAGAAAAGAATATGTAAAAGGGTCACTTGTTGCTTTCAAAACATCACTTCAAGCAATAGTAAAAGATAGAAATTCATGGATTTTCTTCCTATCCTGGTTTTTCATTACAGATGCTGCTAATACGACGATTCTTTACATGGTACCAGTTGTTGAATCTATGGGGGGAACATATATTGAAGGGAAGACATATTTTGTTATACTTGCAGGAATACTAATCGGCACGATTTTTGGAGTTATAACAGGACTCCTTCTAAACAAATGGGGACCAAAGAGATTGTATCTTATAATAGGTGCAGCTTGGTTTGTAGCAATTGTCATATTCATACTAACTGGAGTTCTTCCAGAATGGATAATATGGTTTGGAGCGCTCTTTATTGGTCTTGGATTCGGAGGTATCTGGATTGTAGGAAGACAATTCATAATGGTTTTAGCTCCACCGAGTAAACTTGCTCAATATGGTGGATTCCAGAAAATAGCAGGGAGAGTAAGTGCAATTGTATCTCCGTTATTGTTCGGATTAATGATGTTCATATCGAGTGGTCTAACCTTAGTGAATGCTATGAGAGTAGCACTGGGTATGTTACTGTTCCTCTTCTCAATAGGAATATTCACAACAACTTACATCAAAGATCCTTTCAAGAGATATCTAAGTGGTGAAAGAGCACCATATAAAGACCTATATGAAGAAAAATAGTAATTTAAATGATAGTTGATTGCTTTCAGTTCAAAAGCAAACTATTATGAGCAAGATTGCTTTTGCAATCTATTTTTCTTTGTAGGTATTTGTAGTTGAGGTACAACATAGTAACGTACAGGTCGACTCATACGACCACTACTCCCTATATTCCTAAGTGAAGATTCAGGAGCTACTTTTCTTAGAATGTTTATAGCACCGTTAATATCTGCATTCAAAACCAAGCCACAATTGCTACATATATATAATCCACGGTGCCTACGATTAGCTTTTCTTCTTTGATTACAACTCGAGCATGTTTGACTAGTATAAGCCTCGTTAACTTCGATATACTCTATTCCATAAAGCATGCATTTAGTCTTCAGTTTTCTCTTAAACACATTGTAAGATATATACTGAAAGTTTTGAGTAGTTTTTCTTCCTAATTTACATTTTTGTTTAATATTTTTCATCTTACCAATTATAATAGTGCAAATTTCATTCTCTATGCAATGTTTAATGATTTTATTCACTGACTGTGCCATGAAATTTTTTAAGTAGTATTTTCTTTTTTGATCCAATCTCCGAATTTTTGTTCCAGATTTTATTCCTTGCTTAGCATAAATTGTTTGTAGTTTTGCTTTTTTCATGTTATACCAACGATTATATGATTTCAAACCATGCCCATCAATAATGAAGGCTGTCTCATTGGAATCTACAAATGAAGCAAAATTGTCTAATCCAAGGTCAATTGCTGCATAATTTTTCTTGTTACTCAATATTATTTTCTTTTCTTCCGTATATACAAACTCAATCTCGAAATATTTGCCTTTTTGATGAGGTACTATACGTACTTCAGCTATTTTTTTTCCTAAAATGTTATTAGGTACAGGAAACCACAGATATCTCTTCTTGAAGTTTGAATGTATCCATCTACCAAGAGTAAGTCTCACTTTGTTACCTATAATTCTAAAATATCCGGGAGGAAAAGAAAGAACGTAACAACCATCTTTGGAAAGATACCAAGGTTCATGGATATTTTCCTTTAAAGTTCCTTTTTGTTTGGCTTTTAGTAGACTAAAGAAGGATTTGTACGAGCTTTCAGCTTTTCTTGCTGTTTGTTGAGCAACTTGTGCTGGGAGTCTTTGATAGAATTCATTTGATTTTATTTTCTTGTAAGCTTCATTATAGGAAAGAAAAGATCCATTTTCATTCCAATTTTGTTTTATTAACCACAAAGTGTGATTATAAACATTTTTCGACCATCTTGTAAGTATCTTTAG
>JAEOTK010000125.1 GCA_016839875.1 Candidatus Heimdallarchaeota archaeon | reverse complement strand
ACTTAATTCCGTGCATCATAGATCCTTCAAACTTCAACTCTTTTGACATGTATGCAGAAGCTGAATTTACTGTTCCCGCAAAAATTCCTCCTGCAATGGATGGATCCATCCAGATGGTTACACTTGGGTTGTCTACCTTGCTTTCACCTGTGGAAAAATCTCCATTCTCGATTTTGATGAAGTAATTCTTCTCATCACCAATAGAAATCTGAAAGAGTAGGTTGGTTTTTTTGTTCTTTTTACGTATCTTTTCATTTTCATTACAAATCTTGGCCATCATATCTAGGTAGCTTGGTATGTCCTCGTTTGTAAATGAACCTCTTCTTATCTTCATTTTCATTAAGGATTTCAAATCACCATCTTCTATCTCTGGCTCTTCACCAAATAAAACATCTGCTTCGGGTGTTTCTATGATTAAACCAAGTTCGTATCCTTCTTTTACTGAATCTAAAATCTTTCTTGGATGTGCTTCTTTACAATCCCCAATTTTGAAAACCTTGTATTCTTCTTCTTTTATGATATCTTCAATATCTGTTGATGGTCCAGCAGAAGTTAGAACAATATCATCAAACTCAATATTGATGGTTTTATTCTGCACTTGAGCAATAATTTCATTCTCTTTAATTTCCTTGATCTGTGTTTCCAATAAGATTTCCACCTTATCATCATCTTCTATTGTTGGTATCACTTCTCTTGCAACTAGAGAGTAAATGTCAGTGCCCAATCTCTTTTTATCACTAATTATGGTTACTTCTCTATTGGCACAGGAAAGATATTCTGCAGTTTCAACACCAATCATCTCCCCACCTAAAATTGCTATCTTTTGTCCTTTTGGAATTAAACCACTCAAAACATTGACATAGTTACTAAATTTCACTTTATTGAGTCCTTCTATTTCTGGTACTTTTGGTGAAACACCTGTTGCTATAACGATAGTATCCGGTTTAAAATCTGTAATAATTTCTTCAGTAAAATTTGTATTGAGAGAAACTTCAATTTTTAATTTCTCAATCATTGTTTTGTAATAATCTATTAAATTTTGGACTTCTTTTTTCATAGGTGCAGTTTTTGCATAATTTAATGAACCACCAATTAATGAATTTCTTTCTATAATCTTGACATTATGTCCTCGTGTTTTAGCTATTCGTGAGAATTCCAATCCTGCAGGACCACTTCCTACAACCAAGATATTAAGAGTCCTTTCCGCTTTCTCGATTTCCTTATCGTGTTTCAGAATATTTGGATTTATTGCACAGAGTACGGGTTGTTCTGTCATAATTTGATTAAGGCAAGTATTGCACCCAATACAAGTTCTGATATAATATTTCTTCTTTTCCATTATTTTAAGAGGAAAATATGGATCAGCAATTAATGCCCTACCAATAGATGTGAGATCTGCTTTTTCATTCTGCAAAATCTCTTCTGCGATTTCGGGAGTATTTATTCTTCCAACTACAGCTACAGGAGTATGTTCTAATGCTTCCTTTACGAGCTGAGCATTATCGGAAAAGCAACCTCTTGGATAATTCATATAAGGAACAACAGGAAATCTAGGGCTGTCAAAAACCCCCCCAGTAATATTTATCAAATCAATGCCCTCCTTCTCGAATATTTGTGCGATTTGGACTATCTCTTCTATTTCTAAACCATCTGGGATATAATCGCTACCATTTAATCTAACACCAATAATGAAATCTTTACCACATTTCTTTCTAACTTCTCTAATTATTTCAATTGCGATTCTGGTTCTGTTTTCGAATGATTGATTACCATATGTATCACTTCGTTTATTTGTTCTTAAAGAAAGAAATTGGTTAAGTAAATAACCGTGACCCGCATGAATCTCCACTCCATCGAAACCTGCTTTTTTAGCTCGTACACATGCATTACCATATTCTTTTACTAAATTTGAAATTTGCTTTTTTGTCAATGGTATAGGCGTTTCACCTGACATTTCGAATGGAATAGCTGAAGGGGCAACAGCTTGAAGACCAATCATGAAAGATGATGCTTGAGCCCCTGCATGATATATTTGTAACATGGCGTGAGCACCATGTTTTTTGATTACACTTACCAATTCCTTGTATTTTTTGATTCTTTTGTTATTATCAATACTAAGCATTGTAGTTGTTCCAGCTCCTCTTTTATCAAAATATGCAGCTTCTACAATTATCAAACCTACTCCTCCCTTGGCTCTAAGTTCGTAATAATCAATTAGCTTGTCCGGAATATTTCCTTCTTCATCTCCGAAGTTTGTATCCATTGCTGGCATCACAATGCGATTTTTCAGTGTAATTTGATTCAATCTGAAAGGTTCAAGTAATTTCATTGTTGATATCTCCTAATATGGAAATTAGAAAAGAAAGTAGAATAAAAATGTTTGTTGTAGTTTTATTCAAGTAAGAATTTAGTAGTTTAAAGGTTCAAAATCTCTTGTATATTGAGGTAATTATCTGCCTTCAATCTTTGACCTTGTTCTTCCTTCACGTGATTCATTTGTGGAGGTAGATACGTTTTTTAGTAGGGTCTCCTATGCAAAAGGCTATTTCTATTTCGATGATAATAATTGCGTAAAATAAGGGCGGTCTATTTCTTTAGTTTTTGTAACAAAAAGATAAATATCCCTTCAACATTTTTATATATAATAAAGAATGAGATGAGAATGTGGTTTCGAAGAAATCTAAGAAGAATACTAGAGAGATATGGTATTCTCTAAAACCCTTTCTGATTTTCTTATTAATAATAAGCATCCTGCTTTCTTTAGCTCTTCTTATAGTTACTCTTATTTGGTTATATGATGAGAAAAACATAACATTTCTTGTTCTAGT
>JAEOTK010000124.1 GCA_016839875.1 Candidatus Heimdallarchaeota archaeon | reverse complement strand
TTATTCAAGCAAAATTTGGTTTCAGAAACGTCACTAATCTTCTCCATGTATGGGAAGCTATGAGTTTAATGCAAACCTTTTGCTCATCAAATGCTCGAAGAAAAATAGGAACTGTTCTTTATTGTGGTTCATCTGTTGTATTCAGAAGAGAGTATGCTTATCCTATCCCAGAAGGTCAAATGACTGAAGATTTCGACCAGTCTGTACAAATAATCAAAGCAGGTAAGAAGGGATATTTCTTAGATGAAATAGGAGCAATGTCTTTGGTACCTGAAACAATATCCCATCAAATCAGTCAACTATTCAGATGGTTTACTGGCCAATCTGGAGCTATTTATGATCATGGGTGGTCTTTGTTCAAAGGTGTGTATAAGAGGAAAATCAAATTTAGACAAGCAATTGATATCATATTCTCTTCTTTATTAGTAGTAGCTGCAACATCCTTCTATTTCTTAGGAATCATTTATGCAGTATTATATTTCGCAAAAATTCCTTTGGTTAGAGCTTGGTGGTTGGGACAACTTTGGTTAATAGTAATTCTTTCATTGACTTTCATAATTTATTTTGCTACAATAACTGCAACAACATTATACTCAATGAAATCAGCAACCTTCCCATTGAAGTTGTACCATGTTCCATTCTTCCTAACTTTTGGAAGTCTTACAGCTCCTTTTTTCTTAATTCCAGCATTTAAAGGAATAGTAGGAAAGAACAAATTGATACCTGGTAAAACACAGTGGAATAAGAAAATCCCTATCTATAGAAATGCAAGTATCTTTTCTGTAATAGGATTATTTTTCATGTATTTGACAGTTGATTCAATACTACAACAGTTATGTGGAAATTTTGCTTTAGATTTTTGTTACTATACTAATCCGTATATCAATTATTTCTTCATCCTTTTTGGAATGATAGCATTGACACTGACTTTCTCACTACCTTTTATGTTCTTCGCTTCAAAAATTTTCAAACCCAAGCTATACGAGGAAAAACACATCTACCACTAACTGGAGAAATCATAATGAAGGAAGCAAAAAATCAAGATGTAGAAAATTACGTTCAAGATGAACTATTCTGGAGAGAATCAAATAAAGAATATATCAAAATGAAAGATGGTGCAGAACTTCTTTGTTTTTACACAAAGAAAGGAAATGATTCAAATAAACCATCAGTCCTGTTTATTCCAGGATATGGAACGGGAGTATTTAGCTGGTCTGATCTCTGGGATGAACTCTATCAAGAATATGACTTCTATGTTTTTGATTCAAGAGAAAAAGATACCTCAAAAGTAAAATGGAAACACAAAGGAGATATGAATACTCTTGGATACGACATAAAGGAGGTTATAGAACATTTCAACTTCGATCAAAACAAACTGTTCATAATAAGTGCAAGCTACGGTTGTAGTATGCAAGGGAGGGCTCTCGCAGAAAATTGGATTAAACCTGCTGGAACACTTTTTATTGGTCCCTCAATTAAATTTATACTGCCAAGAAAAGTTCTATGGTTAGCATATATCTTACCCTCTATCTTGATGAGATTCCCAGGAAGACAAATTGTTAAAGCTTGGATAAAAATAATGGTTCCACCAGGATTTCAGCGAAAAGCATATCTTGATTTTATTGGTAGGGCAAGTGGTATGAAATGGAAGAAAACTCTTAGTACTTCAAGATGGGATGCATCTGAAGATTATTCCAAAATAAAATGTCCTACTTGGGTGACAAAAGATCCAAATGATAAGTTACATTTGGTTGAATTTTCAGAAACAATAAAGAAACTTCTTCCACATGCAACAATAGTAGATGTTCCTGATTATTTGTTTATGCATCATCATCCTGGCGTGAAAGAATTCGGAAAAATGATCAAAGGATTCATAAAAGAGATATTTCCTAAGAAGTAATTATAGAAAACTGGAAATTGTAACATGATTAATATAAAATTTAATTACATGATTATTGAGAATTTGAGTTCCCAAATTTTTTATGAATCTGCTTTTTTTTCCAACCATGAAAGTGAAAATTGTTACTGATTCACATGCATGTCTTCCAATGGATTTTATGAAAAAGGAAGATATAGGTTATCTAGAAAGTTTAATGATTATTGATGAAAAAGATTACAAGGAATTAAGTGACATAGATAGAGATGATTTTATCAAGCAAATGTCTAAATTCAATCCTTATCCAAAAACATCAATAGGAAGTCCGCAACATGCTTTAGATATTTTCGAACAAGCAGTAGATGATGGATATGACGAAATTTTCTATATTGGTGTTTCTCCTACAATATCAAATCAATACAATTCTGCAAAAATTGCAGCAAAGAAAGTAGAGAAGAAGATAAAAGTTACTATCTATGAATGTGGATTAAGTTCATCTAGTCAAGGAGCTCTTACTCTAAGCGCTACTAAATTACTTAAGAAAGGAAAAAGCGTTCAAGAAGTTATAAAAGAACTAGACAAGCTAAAAACATACACACATACATTGGGGCTGTCTCAATCCTTTGAAGCTCTGTTCAAAACAGGAAAGATTCAGAAAAAAATGTCTCTAAGCGTGATGGCTTCTTTAATGAAACTGAAACCTATGTTTGAGATCATCTTAGATGAAGGAGTTCAGAGTAGAGGTGCAGGAAGGGGAAACAAAGGTGCTTTGCAAAAAGTATATGAGAGAATCGAGGAATTAGCAGTAGCTGATATTGAATATGACTTGATTTTAAGTGATGTAAATAACACCCATCATTTCAAGATAATAGAAGAGGAACTAGGAAAGATCTTATCAATCAAAGATATTCATCACTGGAAAATACCTCCAGTAATAATTCACTCATTAGGAACAGAAAGTGTTCAAATTACAATCTCACCTCATGTAAACTAACAGCTAATCCAAGATGTTGAATTCCTTGAATTTCGAAGAAGAATACCCTCAGAAAATGCTCTTTCTAAAGGAAGCTAGAAAAGAATATATTCTAATGTCAGATGGACAAGAGGTTTTATGCTATCATTCTGCAAGAGAAAATAGTTTTGATGAAATCACAATATTCTTTGTTCAAGGATTTGGTGCTGGAGTTTATTCATGGACTGATTTATGGGATGAATTGTATAAAGAATTTAACCTAGTAGTTCTTGATCCCAGAGATAAAGAGAGTGCAAAATTAGGTAAAAAAAACAAATGCACAGTGCAGAGAATAGCTTTAGATATATCTGAAACTATGCATTATCTAAGAATTAACTCAAACAAACTAGTTTTCTTTGGATCTAGTCTTGGAGCTGCATATATTGCAAATAGTATAAAAAGGCAACTAACAAATCCGAAATGTTGTTTTTTCGCTGCGCCTTCAATAAAGCCCAGAAATCCTAAATTCTTACTTAAATTAGGACTCATTCTTCCATATAATATTGTTGATAAACTTGGTAAAGCTATAGGAAGAAGATATTTAAGAGACAAAGTAGCAGAAGGATTTCAAAGAAAAGTTTTCTATAGCAGAATTGAAAATATCGATGTTCGTAGATGGAAGAAGTGTATAAAGCTTCACAATTATAACTCTACTGAGGATTTTAGATCTATTAATTGCCCCATTTTTCTAATTACAACAGAGGGAGATAAATATCACCACGTAGAATCAGTCGAAGAGGTTCACGAACTCATTAGAAACAGCAAGATTCTAAATGTTCCAAGTTATGAATATTATCACACTAATCCAGGAGTCAAGGAGTTTACAAAACAAATTTCAAGAAAAATTAACGGAAACTAACTTCTCTAATCTAAGGACGATTTTAAGTAAGATTTTTAAAATACCAAGTATGTCAAGCAACGTTTAAGATGAGTTTAGTAGAAAAAACAAGTAAGAAAAATGTTCTTCTCTTCTCGTTCTATGATATAGCTAATACAGTATATTCACAAATCATTCAATCAACAATCATACTTAGATATATCCAAATCATTGGACAAAAAGAGCAAGGAATGACTTATGACCAAGCATATATGGTTTTTACAACTATTCAAGCTTTAAGTCAAATTCTTGTGATTGCACTAATTCCATTAATTGGTGCAATGATTGATAGATCTGGGAGAAAGAAACCTTTTGTAATAACAATAACAGGGATTACATTAATTTCTACAGCTTTATTCTGGATACGGAAAAATATTGCCATTGTAATGACGTTATTTATTCTCGCGAACCTTGCATATTGGGCAGCTTTGTCTGCTTACGATGCAATGATACCTGCGTTATCTGCAGAGAAAGATATAGGAAAGACTTCTGGTGTTGCCATGGGATTAGGTTGGATAAGCATCATCCCTGCATTAGGAATAACTCTTTTAGCTGCATTCCTATGGGGTGAACCAAACGCAGATCCAAATGCTTTAGATCAATACGGAAATCCTCTACCACTTGAATATGGATACTACGACGTTCCTTGGACATACATACTGACGGTTGTGCTATTTCTAGCATTTATGATACCTTTCTTCTTCTCAAAAGAGAAAACAAGAAAAGGTAAAATGCCTAAATTCAAGGAATTGATGAGTGATTCCTTTGGACAGCTCTATCGAACTTTTAGAGATGTAAGAAAACACAAAGAGATGTTCAAATTCATCATAGGATATTTCTTCATTGTCGATGTAGCAAATACGGCTAATCTTGTACTTCTCAACGTTCTCAGAGATGCTGTTGGTTTCGGAGAATCAGAAGCTCTAATTCTTGAGATTCCAGTAGTTGTTTTGGCAATTTTCATTATACCGGTTATAGGCTGGTTAGGTGATAAAATTGGTCCTAAAGCTACCATTTGGTCTGTTGCTGGATTATATTTCGTAGGTTTCATTTGTGGAATTTGTGCTATCTGGTTTGGTGGGAAAAACATTCAAGTAGGATTCAACTTGCTCTTCATTCTTTGCCTGTTTATGATGATTGGAGTAGGAGTAGGTCTTGGTTCAACTTGGGTAGTACAACGAGTAATGATATTGAAATTAGCCCCGCCGGATAAGGTAGGGGAATATGTTGGTTTTTCATATATAGCAGGACGGATGAATGCAGCTGCTGCCATCTTCATTTGGGGCGGAATTATATCCATCTTTTATCCAATATTCAATTCAAGAGGTGCTGACTATAAGACATATTCTGTAGGTTTGATGTTTTTACTTGTTCTGTTAATCATCGGATTAATCATTGTCTACTTTGTAAAGGTACCAAAAGATGAAGAAAGGAAACAATGGGCCAAAGAATATCTAGAAGATGGTATGAGAACTCAAACTGAGAGAGAAAAAGGGACAAAAGTTCCAGGTGACGATACTACGACGGGTGATTAGAGCTAAATCCTTCCTATCTTTTTTTCTTTCTTTTTCGTTTTGATTTTATACTTTTTACTAGACCAACAATCCCCAATATAGCTGCTAATATTGGAAAGATTGGAAAATTGAAATCGAATGTTGCCTAACTTGCATCTAAATACAGAATCATTGCAACAAGACTCAAAATTGAACATGCAATCATTGTAAAATCAGCTAATATAGAAATTTCGTAGAGTAAGTATAGAACATCTATAGAGCTATTACAATGAACACTAAGAAATATGTTAAACTTTCTTGTCCATTGACAAGATGATAAAACGGCATCATGGAAATTCTTTTTTAGTAGAATGTCAAAAGAACAATATCTTGAAATCTAGCGTTACTTTGAAGAAAATAATACAGATGTTGTTTATTTTCTCTCTTCTATTATCTCTCTTCTCTGGAATAAGTAATGCTGAAATCTCTAGTACAAACGAACAGATTCAATTTGAACAAATAGATGGGTTATTGATAAGATCTCATCAAACTGAAATTGATATTTATTCCCCACAATCATTAATTGTAACTGAGACTTTCTCCATTCAGAATTTAAATACAACAATCGCATCAACTATTGATTTATGG
>JAEOTK010000018.1 GCA_016839875.1 Candidatus Heimdallarchaeota archaeon | reverse complement strand
CATATGTTAGACAAGGTATTGGAAGTGCTATGATTAAGAGACCAACTAAAATCAAGAGAATGGTTGATATGATCAAGAACCATGATTATAATGTCAATGTTAAGTTACGACTTGGAGTTAACAAAACTGAGAAAAGAGAAAAAGTATATCTTAAACTAATAGAAAAAGTTGATGCAGATTTTTTTGTGGTACATGCTAGACATAGATCCGAAGAGTATGAAAAGAAAGCTGACTGGAGAGTTTTTCCCGAGTGTGTTGCTACAGGAAAAGCTATTGCTGCTAATGGTGATATTAAAAGCAAAAAAGATGTAGAAAAAATTAAAGAAATGGGATGTATTGGAGTAATGATTGGTAGAGCTGCAATGAAGAATCCTTTAATATTTGGGCAACTAAAAGGTATGAAATTACCAACTTTGGAATCTGTATTAAATGAACTAACAAAATCTAGGGATGACCTCAACTAATTAATCTTGGAATAAAATCACTCTACCTTAAAATACTCCTTGATTTGCTTTAACTCAATCTTACATGTTTTTTCGATTATATAAGTAAGAAACAGGAAATAATCACTAACTTGCATAAAGAATTCCTTAGTATCTTCATTCTCTCCCGTCATTTTTGGGTTGTTGATTTGACTATAAAGTCTTATGAGATTAAAAGCAGAAGTTAATACTATAAAATAAACTAATCCATCAATTTTTTGTCCAGATATTTTTTCATAGATATTTGCTATTAATGAAACACGTGCCATTCTATCTTCGAACGTTTGCTCTTTATCGAAATAACTTTCTGTAGTAGCTGTATAAGCAACATCAGTTCTGAAATCTCTTAATGACAATGATCCCCAATCTATAGTTTTGAATTCTTGGTTTCTTTGTACAATAATATTGAAAGAATGATAATCTCCATGTGTTACAACCAATTTTTCACAAGGATAATGAGTTTTGTTTTTCTCTAACCAAACATAAATTGGTTTTATTTCTTTTAGCTCTTCAGGATAACCATCTAAATATATCTTAAATACCTTCAACTTGTTATCTATAGATGCATAGGGATTTTTTTGAACATCATCTATTGGGATCGGCTGAAATAATTGGGGAGCGAGGTTATGTATTTCATATAACTTAACGAGTAGTTTCTCCATTAGTTGTTCATATTGATCTGGATTCCTTTCTTTAACTTCAACTAATCGTAATCCTTCTACTTTTTCCATAACATAATAAGGTAAGTTTCTTGTGTTTGGCACTAGTTTTAGAAAATAAGGTTGCGGAACACTAAGACCATTCTCAAAAAGAGTTTTTAGCTGGATATACTCGAATTTAAAATTAATCTCGTATTCTTCCCTCTCATCACCTCCCATATCGTAATTATCTATCTTTTGGATGAATTTTACTGAAGGATTTTCGAAACACAACTCAAAAATCGTTCCTGTAGCACCACCTCCTGAAATCTGATCATAACTAACTAACCTAGAATCAGCTTCAATGAGTCCGAGTTTAGCCAACTCTTGTTGTACTTCAAATGCGTGGTTGTGCTTCAGTGACATGTCAGAGACCAGAGTACAAGAATGATTAAGTCATTTAATTATCTTTCTACCTTAATTAGCACAACCTTCCAAGAAGGGTATTATTTCCAATTTTTTGAAAATAATTAACCTAACGAGAAGGGGAACATTACAAAAACATATGAGTTTATAATAAGGAAGGTACTTCTAAAAAGATAGAGTAGTTTTTGTCTTTTCCATTAAAATATATTCTTCCAAAATACTTTATAATAAAGATTTATGAACTGTAATAAAAATAGAGTGTAATTAAAACTAATGCAAAGATAATTACAAAGATTTCAAATAAAAATGAAAAATCTCGATAAAGAATGGTGATAAGAATTTTAGCTAGTCAGATATTAATCTCTTTATGCTTCCTTTTGGTAGTTGTATTAATTTTCACTGGCAAGCTAAATAGAGCGATCGCAGCTATAACCGCTGCAGTATTTTCTTATTTTGTTTTAGTCTTCATTGAGAAGAAGGATTTCTCTGTTTTCGTTGAATTATTATTTGGAACATCAGGGGATGGGTTTGTAAATTTGCATGCACTTATCTTGATAGTTGGAATGATGTTTATTGTTCAAATTTCAGCTGAAGTTGGTGTTTTTCATTTCATAGGAGTATTGGCTATTAAGTTATCCAGAGGAAAACCTTTGGCATTAATGGCTATTCTCTGTGTTCTGTCAGTGTTTTTCTCTGCAATAATAAACAACATACTTACTGTTATGATCTTAATTCCACTAACAATCACAATTTCTCGTATATTGAATATTAATCCAACGCCTTATATTATAACTGAAGCTGTAATGGTTAACATTGGAGGAACTTTCTTTTCAATTTCATCCATACCTAACATCCTTATTGTTACAGAAGCAGAGATCAAATTTAATGAATTTTTCATCAATGTTGGATTGTTTTCCTTATTGATTGCAGCAATAACAATTACTTTCTTCATCTTTCTTTATAAGCAGGAATTAAGACAACCTGGAAAAACATTAATTTCAGCATTAGATGACTTCAATGTATGGAACTTTGTTCAAAGTAGAAGACTTCTATACGTCTCAATAGGATCGATAGTAGTAATGATGATAGGATTCGTAGCTATCCCTCCTGAGATAATACCACCAGATATCATTGCATTATCTATTGCGATGTTTTTAGCTATCTTTAGCTCTTTTAATGGGCTAAAACCATCAGAAATCATGAAGAAATTTGATATTGAATTATTACTTTATTTACTTGGGATTTTTGTGATTGCAGGAGCATTGGAAGTTGTGGGAGTTATAGAACTCCTTGGAAGTATTCTAAAGAACATAGCAGCTAACAATCCAACCTTTCAGTTAATTGTTGTAATTTGGATTTCAGCCTTTCTAAGTTCTTTAATTGATAACATTCCAATAACTAAAATTTTAATCCCGATTGTTGGGGCTATGTCAACAGGAAACAATTATTTCTATGCACTTTCATTTGGAGCAAATTGGGGAGATAATTTAACACCGTTAGGGGATAACATTCTTGTTCTCAATCTTGCAGAGCAAAATAAAAGACCAATCAAAATGAAAACTTTTTGGAAAATAGGCTTTACTACAACTATTATACAGTTGATACTCGTATCGATGTATTATACACTCTTCTCCTCAAGTACGTATCTGATTGGTCTAAGTGCGATTATAGTAATTATGTTAACAGTTGGAATAGTTTTTATATTTTCAAAGTATGGTAATGATGCAACAAAATCATACTTGAACAAATGGATAAATAGATTCAGATCAGTAGTTATTGCTTAATGTGAGTAAAATGGTATTAAAAACAACAGATAGGATAAAAAAAGCACTTCCAGAAGTTGAGCATATAGTTATGTTCTACAATGATGGAACTGTTTACCAAACAACTTTCGAACAATTTGAGGAATCAGTTAATATTCCAAAAGTTGGAGAGGACCTTTCTAAAATTCTGTCAGCTTTTCGTGACTTGTATGATTTGTGCAATTATAAGTATAAAGGATATCATCAGCTTCTTTTTGATACAGATGATGTTGACATTCTTTTTCTGAAACTAGGAGAGGACACAAATTTAGCGTTATTTTTCCGTAAAAGTGTACTAGAAGGAGAATTACATATCGAATCGATTAGGAGATATATAACAAAAATTGGAAAAATAATCGATATTGGAAGAATAGATTTAATTGAACAAGATATTCGTACCAAAGAACGAAAATTAAAAGAATTATATGAAACACTGGAAGAAAAACTTGAGAAACAGAAATCTGTTCACAGCATGTTAGGAGCATCTAGGGATGATATGTTGGCAATTGAGAAAATAGAAAAAGAGATAGATGATCTAACAAGCAATATCAAGAAATATGAAATTGAGAGAGATCAGAAAATAGAAGAAATCTCAAAACTAGAAGAAAAAATAAATTCTGAAGAAGAAAGAACATCCTTGGCTAGTAAGGAGCTTAGATTAAAACGAGAGGATGTAAAGGATTTAAACAAAAGACTCCAAGAAAAAATTGAGAAAAAGAATGCTTTGGAAAGCGTTGCAGAAGATAGAGAAGAGGAGAAGATTTCTGAGATAATAAAAGGCATTTCTGAGTTAGAAGAACAGCTTGCATCAGCTGAACAAGAAGTAGTTGATAAACAAGAAGGACTGAAGAATCTAAAGACTAAACTTGAAGAAGACAATAATAGAATAGAATCAACAAGAGAAGAGAAATTACAAAAAGAGAGTAGAATTCAAGAACTGTTCCTTGAATTAGAAGAGAAACTGAGTAAAGAAAGAGATTTGAAAGAAGCAGTTGAAATCGAAAAAGATGCGGATAAAATAGATGAAATTGAAAAAGAGATTAAGGAAATAAATGAGCAGATCAAAAAAGCAGAGAAGTCAACTGAAGAAAAAAACAAAGATATGAAAAATCTAAAATCCAAAATTGAAGGAATTGAGAAAGAGATTATCAAGCTTGAAAACACCAAGGAAGAACTAGAAAAAGATGTTGACGAAAGAAAATGTCAAGCAGATGAAATACAAGAGCAAATTACTGAATTTAAATCTCAATTAAAACAAGAAACAGATGAAAAGAAAACTAAGAAATTAGAAAAAGATATTGAGAAACTAGAAAAAGAAATAGATCAGTGTCACGAAGAGATGAGTAAGGATTTAGAAGACCTTAAACAAAACAGTGAAGAATTAACAGAATTTCTAGATGAGATGAAACGAGAGAAGAAAACACTTGAAAGAGCTCAAAAAGAGCTGGACTTAAAGAATCAGCAATTAGAAGCTTTGTATAAGGAATTGGAAGCAGAATTGGAAATACAAAAATCACTAAGAACTCATATAGAAAGAGAAGAAGACTACAAACAAGCAAGTAAAATATCAAGAGAGATTGGGGATTTAGATGAAGAAATTAAGAAACTTAAAGAGGATATCAAAGAAATCACCATTGAACTTGATGAACTAAAAGGAAGGATAGATGAAGGAACTTAAACAAGGACTCTTCAGAATTCTATCATTTTTTGCTTTTTCTTAAAAATTGCTAATGTTTAAAAACAAAAATCAGATTCTCTCATAAGAGATGTAATTTTATGCAAAACGCTCGAAAGCAATGGGAAATACTAAATCAGATTCGCGAAGAGAAATTTGATACTATCCTACCTTTGGCTATGAGGGAAAATGAAATTGACATGTGGATTCATGTTATGAGGGAAGGCAATCCAGATCCTTTAAGAATTGATTTAGGGGGAGATTCAAGGTATTATGTATTCACAGATAAGGGTGGAGATAGAATTGAACGTGCAGTTCTTGGAGGGTATGGTGAAGAACAAGATTTAGGTGTTTATGACATATTAGGAAAAGAAGAGGATTTATCTAAGTTTGTGATTGATAGAGATCCAAAAAAAATCGCAGTTAATATGTCAGAGTGGATAGCTGTAGCAGATGGTATTTCTCATACAGACTATTTGAAATTAGGTGAAATTCTTGGTGAGAAATATGCTAGCAGACTGGTTTCAGCAGAAATGGTCATAACTGATTTCAGAACTAGAAGAGTGCAATTAGAGATTGAAGTCTATTCTGAAATATGTGAAACAGCTAGACAGCTGTTGGAGAGAGCTTTGTCTAATGAAGTTATAACACCTGGAGAAACATCTTTAGAAGATGTTGGTTGGTGGATGGAAGACCAGCTTATAGCAAAGGGAATGAGTTCAACCTTTGATCTTGCAACTCCCATGATAATTCACTCTGATAAATCTGAAGAAAAGGAATACAGAACAAAAGAGTATGTTATCCAACAAGGAGATCTTATGCAGTATGATTTTGGTATCAGTCACATGAACATGGGAACAGATTTCAAAAGAATTGCATATGTTCTAAAAGAAGCTGATTCAGCTGTTCCAGATGGTATTCAATTTGCTTGGGATAAATCATTAGAAGCTAGAAAAGTGATTAAAGAAAGCATCAAAGTTGGACAGACAGCTGGAGAAACTCTAAATAAAATTGGTATTGCTCTTGAAGAAGCAGGTTTTGATTATTATCCCTTAACAGTTGACCCAATGCTTGGAGGAGGACCTAGTACCGAAACAAAATCCAATCAAGAATATCCTGGAAAAACAGAAGTTATGATTGATTGTCATTGTGTAGGAAATTCAGGTAATAGTGAAGTAGCTACAGGTCCTTCAATAGCTGGATTTAGACAAGATCGAGCACATCTTGT
>JAEOTK010000123.1 GCA_016839875.1 Candidatus Heimdallarchaeota archaeon | reverse complement strand
TACAGTGTCGTTCTATGTTATGAGCTCATTAGAATATAATCCTCTTCATCTTGCGAATCAATGGTATCAATCTTCACATTGGCCATTGGTAGTCAATCCTTTAGATTATTATTTCTACGAGAATGGTAGTTTACTTCAAACACAGAATGCAGAGGTATCCGGTTCTCAACAATATCTCTATGACCCTTATGATCCTGTTCTAACAATCGGTGGTGGAAATCTAGCTTTAGCTGCAGGAATCTATGATCAAGACTCACTTGAATCAAGAGGAGATGTTCTTGTTTTCTCTACTCCCATCTTAACTGAACCTCTGACTATTGCTGGTCAGATAAATGTCAAATTATACATCAGTTCTAATTGTACAGACACTGATTTTACTATCAAAGTTACTGATGTCTATCCTGATAACAGATCAATGCTAATTACTGATACAATAATTAGAGCGAGGAACAGGAACAGTCTATCTGCTTGGGATTTTCTTAATCCAGGAGAGGTTTATGAACTAAACATTCCACTAGATAGCACAGCTTATCTCTTTAACAAAGACCATAGACTAAGAGTTGCAATATCTAGTTCAAATTATCCTCGTTTTGAAACTAATCCAAACACTGGAGATGGTTTATGGGCTAATACTACTGTCAATGTTGCAAACAATACTATTTTCATGAATTCCTTAAACCAAACAAAGATTACTCTTCCAACTGTTGATATTAACAGTCTTACACCCTTCTCATTTTATGATTTAGTAGTTTCATCTGATCACAAAACTATGTTACTTCAACTAGATGATTCTAGCCTAAGAAATGAAGACACTTTAGAATCTCTTAATTTCATGATTTTACGATTTAGAAGAGAAAGAATTCTGATTTCAATCTATTAGCATATCACTGATTTTACTCAACTCTTTTTCCCATGAGGTTGAGTTTAAATTTTCTTACTGTCTCTGGTTTGATAGTTTCACCCTTTCTATTTATGAAATAGAGAGCATCAAATGGGCACTGAACTATGCAAGCTGCACATTGAACACAGTATTTTTGTCTTGGCATAGTAATCTTTTTCTTCGTTGTATCTAGTTCATAACAATTTCTCGGACAGACATCAACACAGATTCCTGTACCTCTACATTTCTCAAAATCTATTTCAATATCAAAAAGTTTATCCGCATGTGAATCACTCTTGTAAGTTGGTGATGATCCTTTAAGCTCCATATTTGCCAATAAGACTAGAAGAAAGGAAACAATACACCATCTAAGCAAAATCCACGAATAGTCTTTCTGATAGATTATAACATAAAGAACTACTCCTATAGCTGCATATACTAGATTTATGAGCAAAACCAGAAGATTCCCTAAACTGAAGAATGCTTTTTTCTTTTCCACTTCTTTTTGAAAAATTCTCTCAAAGAGTGGAAAGGAGATGAGAGACAAGAAATAAATTAAACAAATCTGCGCTAACAAAAAAGCAGCTTCCAGCTTAAACAAAGGTCCCCAAATAGGCATTAAAACTGCAGCTGCAAGAAAAATCCACATTATCGCCATTTCAATTCTTTGAAAGAACTTAAATTTCACTTTTTTCATTTCATCTGATTTAATATAATTTGATTCACAAAATTCAGGAATATCCTTTGCATCTACAGGTCCCCAGATAATTTTCCATCCAATATTTTTTTGAATAACCTTTGATTCAATTCCGGGAGCAGCTAATTGTGGAAGAATAATTTTTCTATGATTTACTTTGTCCTCAATTCCACTAGTTTTTATTACAGAAATAACTGAATGGTTGTTAAGACTATCTCCTGTTGCAGCACACCAAACATTGATTCCTTTACTGTTTGCTACTAAAAGATGATAGTTCAAACCTATTGTAGCCTTCTTCAACCTCAAGATTGTAAGATGAAAATTACAAGTCAATAGAACTGGAGAATCTTC
Organism: Candidatus Heimdallarchaeota archaeon; assembly: GCA_016839875.1. The sequence goes on along the minus strand of JAEOTK010000123.1, from coordinate 6,524 downwards.
ATTGGGATTTCCTATCCTTTGATACCCTGTTTTAGCTGGAAAGGGGAACATTCGCATTAATGTTTCAACTATTGTAACCAGACCATAATATATGTAATATGAAATTCTCATTTTTTATCATCCTTAACTATAACTAATTCCACAAAATTATCAAGAAAATTTGATTTACGTGATTGAATGATTAAGCCAGAATCTGTGATTCTTTTTTCAATATTTTTTAGAGCTTTTGAAGTTGTTTGAGTAAGAATATAAGTAACTATTACAAGAGGTATCCTGAGAATCGAATTTATGATCCTTTTGATTATCGATCTACTTTTTATCTCATCAACAAGAAGAAATATTCCAGTACTTCTCAACTTTTGCTTTATTTGGTTTAGTGTGAAAGAAATTTCGTCTTCGCTTAATTCTGAGAAACATAATCCACTCATTATTACATCGAAAGAATTATTCTCGAATTTATCCATTTCTGCAACTCCCATTTCAAGGAATTCAATCTTCCCTTTAGCATCCAATTCGATGATTCTTTTTTTAGCAATATCAAGCATTTCAGGATTAATATCTATTCCAGTAACCGTTGCTCCTTTAAGGACAGCCCTAAAGGATAACATCCCAGTTCCACACCCTAAGTCCAAAACATTATCATCTTTCTTCAAAAATTCAACTATTCTATCGTAAGCTTTGTCAATCTTACCTAAGGTTAGAATTTTGATTCCTCTATCATACCTATGAGGAGCAGATTCTAAAACTTTCATCAACACATAGCTCATGAATGAATCACTTCTAGTTAACAAATTCTAGTTTAAAAACTATGGCACAAACTATTTATTCAAGAGCTATCCTTTTCAACTAATGGTTTCAATATTCTCAAGATTTGTTAATATTTATGCACGATTTATTGGAAGAGCCCTCACATTCTTAATTCCTTTCAGTATCATAGTAGGTTTAGTATATTTTGAGCTAGAAAAAATCCCTGAGATTTATGTCTGGCTTCTGGATCTTGGTTGGTATATCTTTCTTGGAAATAGCGTTATCCTAGCTTCTAATGGTATTCTTGTTTCTCTTACTTTTGAAGGAGAAGTTAGAAAACTAACAAAAGAAGGTACTCCCATAAGATCTGCAGCTGGTTTCAGAAATCTAGAGAGAAAGTATAAAGCCAGTAATCTATACTTGTTAATCATTCTTCTCTTTGCTGTACTTGCTTTTGCATTTTACATTCTAGCAGTTTATGGAACAGAAGGTTTGGAAAGATTATTCAGTTTGACTACAGGTAGCGGAAAAACCTTGGGAGTTTACTTAGCTATAAGTAGTGTTATCTTCACTATAGCAGCTTCGATTATAATCAGAGTTCCAATTATATCCGGATTAACAGTTGGAAGCTTGGTTCGTTACTATACCCCTTCTAGGCATCCTTACGTTTTACAATCATTAATTTCAGATTCAACATATACTTTACTCGATCCAATTACAAGAGTTTCTTTCACTCATTGGAGTGATAAAATTTCTTCATATTTACTAGATGACTTTGCTCCTAGACTCCAGCCAAGAGAAGACAGACAACCACTAGCTGTTCAGAACGTCCTGATATTGTTATATTTACACCATAGATTCCCAAGAATCATTGACAAGAAATTTTTGAAAAATGAACTTCTGAGAATCGTTCCTGAAGAATTAGTAGAAGAAATTCTAAAAGGAGATACTCTCAACTTGGGTGATTGGAAAAATATCTTTGATCACATTCTCAAGTACTCCCCCGAAATCTTCCTCATAATTGACCGTATTCTTCTAACTCTAAGAGAAACACCAGACTTAATTGAATCAAAGGATTTCTGGATTATTTCAGCAGTCCCTCCTACACAGAAAAAAGAGGAATCTCAAGACATTGTATTTTTCATTCTTAATAGGAAGAAAAGTGATAGTGAATCTCAAATGATTAGAATGAGTTACACTGGTGCAGACGAATTATCTCCTCATGATCTTGATGTAAGATTCACTCTTAGATCTTATGATGCTTATATCAATATACCCAAAGACACTTCCAATCTCCTTACAGATGAGAAGAGACATCTTGTAAAACTAATAACAGCTATTCTTTACACTGGTACAGGTATTTGGTTGTCTGCTCATTCTGAAAACATAGGAACAAATCTAATAGCCTTAGATTTCGTTGCAGAAGAAACTCCAATAGAGACACAAATTTTCAATTTAAAAGTTGTTAGAGGTGTCAAGTATTATCTGCAAGCCTGGGGACCTAAAATACTGACAACCTTTGGATTATTACTCCCTATTTTACGCGCAGTATTAGCTCTTTTTTAGCTAATCTATTTTTCTCTTTTTATTTTTCATGCAAAAGATATTTAAGAAAAGGGTTTAGATTTTCACTGATAGCATTGAATGGAAAGGATCCAAGAATCAGAGAGAGTTATCTGTACAAGAAACTTCGTAGTGATTCTGTTCAATGCAATACATGTAATAGAAAATGTGTTATTCCTTCAGGAGAAGAAGGTTTTTGTAAAACAAGGAAGAATTTTGGAGGTAAATTGTTTACCCTTCAATACGGGGACATCTCAAGTTATAGTCTCAATCCCATAGAAAAGAAACCTGCTTATCACTATTTTCCAGGTTCAACCGCTTTAACCTTGGGATCTTGGGGATGTAATTTCATTTGTGACTGGTGTCAAAATTGGGAAATTTCTAAGACTCCTCCTCCTAGCGAATATACTGATGCTAGCCTTCTAACACCAGAAAAAGTTATTGAAAATGCTTCTTTCAATCCATCCATTAATGGTGTGTGTTTTTCTTTCAACGAACCCACACTTTCTCTTGAATTTTCCTATGACGTTTTTCATCTCCTTTCTGAAGATTTCTACAAGCATTATGTTACAAATGGCTATATGACACCAGAAGCACTTGGTTTGTTAATTGATGCTGGTTTAAATGGCATTACAATTAGTTTCAAAGGAACGAAAAATGTAGTTGATTGTCTTCTAGAAATGAATATAGATCATGTATGGAATAATGCTCAAATTGCATTCCAAAGAGGAGTTCATGTTGAGTTAGTATACTTGTTGATTCCAACTTTGAATGATGATGAAGAATTCATAAGAGATTTCTCCAGTAAAGTTGTAAAGGTTCTTTCAGACAAAATCCCTGTTCATTTTACTCGCTATTTTCCATCGTATCTCTCTAAACAACCTAAAACTTCTATTTCGAATCTTCAGAAAGCACACACAATTGCAAAAAATGAAGGATTGAAGTATGTTTACTTAGGGAACATTCCAGGTCATCCTTTCCAAAGCACCTATTGTCCAGAATGTTCAGAATTATTAATTAAAAGGGATGTTTTTTCAGTTACATTTTCAAATCTAACTCCAGACAATAGATGTCCAAGTTGTAATAATCCGTTACCTCTTCACCCCTATCGACCTGTTTACATCGATTCTTAGGAAGACGATTCTTTACTGAAGTTTTCATGGAGAAAACTAAAATATTCCTTATCCAGTTTTAGTTTCATGGAACTAGCAATTCGTGGAAGGTTAGCAATTTTTTACGATAGAGAGCTCAAATTAAATTTTACAAAAGATCCTCTTATCATTGTAGAAGACAATAAAATTGTAGGAATCAATTCCTATGAAAAACTAAAACAAGATCTATCAGGACATGATTTTATTGGTGATGTAAATCAACTAATAATTCCTGGATTAGTTAATTGTCACACTCATCTAGCAATGACAATTTTTAGAGGTATCGCAGATGATCTCCCACTTGATACTTGGCTTCGAAAACACATTTGGCCATTAGAAGATAAACTAACTGCAGATGATGTTTACAAAGGAACATTACTTGGTGCTGCAGAATCAATTCTCTCTGGTGCAACTACACTGAATTCTATGTATTGGTTTCCTTCTTCAGAAGCAAAAGCATTAGAGAAAGCTGGTTTAAGAGGTTACATAGCAGCTCCTATTATTACAGGTATAGCAACTTTAGAAGATGCTATTGAAGTAGTTGAGAAACATCATTACACCCTTCAAGAGAGAATCAGAGTTAGTTTGTCTTTACATTCTCCATATACTGTTACTAAAGGTGATTATCAAGAAGCACATGCTTATCTAGAAGACTATAATGAATCAAATCCAGATATTCCACGATTACTGATTCATACTCACTTAGCAGAATCTGAAACAGAAATTAAACAAAGCAAGCAATTATACAAGAAACATAAAGAAGAATTTCCTGACATTACAACTCCCACTGAATTGCTAGATCATTATGGGGTACTTGATGATAAAATGATAGCAGCTCATTGCATACATCTGACAGATAAAGATATTCAACTGCTTAAAGATAACCAGGTCAGAGTTTCACTTAATCCCTTATCTAATGCAAAATTAGGAAATTATATGCCTCGAGTACCTGAGATGATTACTGAAATAACAAATATGGGGATTGGAACAGATGGTCCAGCTAGCAACAACACTTTAGATCTATTTGATACAATTCGATTTCTAGCTCTCTATTACAAGGGAAATCAGCACGATCCTATTGTGGTCAAAGCTAATGAAGTTTTCAAACTTGCAACTATAGGTGGATCAAAAGCTCTTGATTGGGATGGAATTGGAACTCTAGAAACAGGATCACTAGCAGACATCATAACAATCAATCTGAAGAAACCACATTTAACACCATCAAGCATAGATGATTCAATTCTAAATCATTTTGCATATTCAATGAAAGGAAATGATGTGGAAAATGTGATTGCAGACGGGAAACTAATAATGCAAAATAGAGAAATTCAAAACATAAATGTTGAGAAAGCGATAATGGATGTAGAGGGAGTAACTCAAAGGCTATTGTCTTGAAGAGTCTGTGAGTGTTTTATACTCAAAATTATTATTCCAATAAGTGTAAGCATAACAGAAATTCCCAAGAATACTTTAGATATGATTTGTAAACTGCTCCATTCTTGGAGAATTATTCCTCCAAAGAGTATTGGAAAAACTGTCATTACTCCATTATAAATTGACATTACAATTGAAACTCTGCCTTCTTTGAATGAGAACTGAAGAGATCCAGTTGAAAATAATGCAGTCATTAAAATTGCAAATATAAATGAAAGGAACACCAAGAGATTCTGATTATAAACACCATTTGAAATCCAAACAGTCGCACCTTTAATCATAATAGCTTGAATCCCTGCTAAAGAACCTGCAAAAAATGCAATTGAATAAGAAGTTATTTTCTTAATTCTCGTCATCCTAACGCTAAGGAAACCAATACCTATAACTACGGTTAAACATAGGAACAGTATTCCACCGAGTGAATGAGCTCTTGCTGTATACAATTCCCATGTGTATGTTATATCTTCAGTGCTTGTTAAATAAGATGAAACACATATTCCAATTACAATTAAAGCAAAACTTAGAATTTCTATTCTTTTCAATGATTCTTTCAAATCAACATGAGCGAATATCACCAGTACAACAAGACCGAAACCTGCAAGCGGTGCGATTGTGCTTAATGGAGCCCACATCAATGCTAGGAAATACAATCCAACACTTGTCATAGTCAGGAACAATCCCAGAAGCCACAAACGATTTGTAAGAACTGCTTTTAACATGGATTTAGTTTTTTCTTTTATCTCGTCTGGAAGCTTCTGAATGGCTTTCTTTTCTAGAGCAAAACCAATGTTGTATAATGCAAAAGAAGTTAACCCTGAAAGCACTGAAACAGTGAAAAGTATTTTGCTCATTGGATAATGAAGATATAGCTTCTTTTTAGGCTTTATTGTGTATCCCTTTTGAGTATAATCATTTCTTGTAATAAGATTTATAATATACAGAATAAACAATCAATGACATGGAAAAACAAGATCCTTTTGTTGTTTTAGTTGCAGGGTTCAGTAATTATCACTGGAACTATCCTGCATACGAGGAAAAATTTGGTTCAGAGAATTTCGCTCATACAACAAACGCAAAACGATACACAGTTGATGATCATCTTGATGAAATTAAATCTATAATTCCCGATAATCGTCCTTACATTCTTGTTGGTTATAGCATGGGAGCTTCACTGATTATTGAACTGATGAATAGACAGAAATTACCAAACTGCAAGGGGGCTTCTTTGATTGGTGGCTCAAGATATCAACCAACTCATTGGTTTCTAAATTTCGTTTTCAAACTCCCCTCTCCTTTCATTTATTTCTTCGCAACTTTGATTCTTCTAAGTTATCCTCTTGCTCTTGTTATTAACAAATTCAGCATCAAAAATACAAATCACACATGTGTTGAAGGTCTCTTAAGACTAATAGAAAATAAAGCAAGTGAGATGAGAAAAGAGTATAATCAGTGTATCAGAAAAGTAGGATTGAAGGTTGATGGAGTTCTAGAGGAAAACAAGAAAATACCTATCTATGTCATACGTTTGGAAAAAGATCTGATGGTTGATGAAGAAGATTTAGAGTATACTAAGACGTTCTTTGATGACGTGAAAGAAAAAATCCTTCCTTCAGATGTTATTCATCTTAC
>JAEOTK010000122.1 GCA_016839875.1 Candidatus Heimdallarchaeota archaeon | reverse complement strand
GTAAATCCAAGATTAAGAGAGAGATGACAAAATGGCGATACTAGAAGTAAATAATCTAAAAACATACTTCCATACACGTTCAGGTGACGTTAGAGCTGTTGATAACGTAAGCTTTAAACTTGAAAAAGGTGAAGTGCTTGGTCTTGCTGGTGAAAGTGGTTGTGGAAAAACCACAACTTGTCTTTCAATTATGAGGATGATTCCCTCTCCTGGAGAGATTATGGAAGGTGAATTGATCTACGGCAAAGCATCAGAGGTTATGGATGATCCTAACAATGTTCAAAGAAAATTGAAAAATAGGTTATTCAATAAAAATGTAGAAGAAAGAAAAAGGACTAACAATCTATTAGATCTTCAAGAACATGAAATGAGACGAATCAGAGGTAATCACATAGCCATGGTCTTTCAGGGGGCAATGAATGCTTTAAATCCAGTACATAGAGTCGGTAATCAGATTCTAGAAGCAATAAAAATCCATGATCCAGAAATTGATAAGGAAGAAGCTTGGGACAGAGTTGTAGACATATTGGAAACTGTTGGTATTGATTCCACTAGAGCTCGAGATTATCCACATCAGCTCAGTGGAGGAATGAAACAGAGAGCATTAATAGCAATGGCTCTTGTGAACAATCCTGATGTAGTTATCGCGGATGAACCTGTCACAGCTCTAGATGTTATTGTTCAATCACAAGTTCTAAAAGCTACTAAACACTTGCAGAAAGAATTCGATTTATCTATGATCATGATAACTCACGACTTATCTGTCATAGCAGAAGTTTGTGAAACATTAGCAATAATGTATGCAGGAAAACTCGTTGAATATGGTAATCTACGAACATTATTCAAAGAACCATTTCATCCATATACACAAGCATTAATAAACGCATTTCCAAGCATAGTAGGAACGAAAAAAGAACTATTCGACATAGGAGGTACACCTCCTGATTTGCGAAATCCACCATCAGGTTGTCGATTCCATCCAAGATGCCCAAAAGTCATGCCCATTTGCAGTAAAGAGGTACCGATAAACACTACTATCAAGGAAGGTTTTGTAGCATGTCATTTGTATCAAGAAAAGGAGAAGTGAGAAAAAATGTCCAAAGAAGAAGTAGTTGTAGAAGCTGTAAATGTTGAAAAACTCTTTCCAGTACTGGGAGGTTTCTTTGAGAGTTTATTCTCTCCTGAAAATATAAAAATATCATGGCAAATAACTAAAAAATATTTCTCTGATTTGTTTTCCAAAGGTGGGTTCAAGAGATACGGATCTCTAACTAGTGAATATTTAAGAACAGTTTTTTCAAGTGGTATAGAGCGTTATGTACATGCTGTTGATGATATCTCTTTCCAGATTCACAAGGGTGAAATCTTTGGTTTAGTAGGGGAAAGTGGATGTGGAAAATCAACAACAGGTTTACTCTTGCTCCATCTCCTAGATACAACTGGAGGAAATATATTCTTTAAAGCACCAGACTCAATTATTATTACTCGAAAGCAAATAAGAGATTTAAGAGTCAAAGAAGAAAAGGAAATACTCCATTTAACAAAAAGACAACAGAAACTTTTACGAGTAAGTAAAGATCAAGAAACTATGATTCTCACTGAAGAACAAATGAAAAGTATTATAACAGAAGATGAACTCAAACATGAGGATACTTCTTCCACATGGCAAAAGAGACTGACTTGGATCACTAGCTTCGGGAATTTACTCTTTGTGAAACCTAATAGAATAATTCTCACAGAAGAGCAGTTGAGTTCTTTAGGAACAGCAAGAAAAGTGGACATAAGTACTTTCACAACTAAGGAATTGAAAAATCTACGAAAGGATATACAGATAATTTTTCAAAACCCATATGAATCACTTAGCCCAAGATTCACCATATTAGATGTTGTAGCAGAGCCGATTAGACTTCTGAATCTTATGCACGATGAAGCTGCAATTGAAGAGAAGGTGAAAGCAGATTTAGAAGAAGTTGGACTAATTCCTGCAGAGGATTTCATAGATAGATTTCCACATGAGCTCAGTGGAGGGCAAAGACAACGCGTTGGAGTTGCTAGAGCTTTCATTGTAGATCCTACATTTGTTGTAGCTGATGAACCAGTATCAATGCTTGATGTATCAGTTCGAGTAGGTGTTTTGCAAATTATGAGAGAGTTAACATTACAGCGAGGTACTGCATTTCTATTTATTACTCATGATCTTGCTTTAGCAAGAGTTATGTGTGATCGTATAGCAGTTATGTATCTCGGACGAATTGTAGAACAAGGACCTACAGAAGATATAATCCATAATCCTCACCACCCATACACAAAAGCATTAATTGCAGCTGTTCCAAAACCTGATCCTGATGCAAAACGTACAGAAGAACTTCCTATTATTGGTGAAGTTCCAAGTGGTATTGATATTGGAAAAGGATGCAGATTCAGTCCAAGATGTGTATATGCTAAAGCAGAATGCAACGAAATAGATCCTCAACTTGAAAATGTACATGATAGACATTATGTAGCCTGTATTAGATACAAAGAAATTATGGAATTGGAGTAATATCCAATTATTTTTCCTCTTTGGAGGAATTGAAATGATAAATCAAAAGTACGAAAAAGTAGAAAATCTCATAAAAGAAGGAGAATATTCAAGTGCTTTAGATGAGATTTCTAAAAGTAGAAAGAAAAGCAATATAAGTGAAGAGGAAAGATTAACACTTTTGTATCTACAAGGAGTTGTTTTCGATCATTTAGGAGAATATTCAAAACTAATCGAACTTGCCGATAAAATGTATGAAAGTTCAAGAAAGGGGAATAATAAATTACGTGAAATCGATTCGTTGATATTCAAAGTCTTCGCAAATTATAGATTAAACAGAATAGAAAGAGCTTTGAAAATTGCTGTTGATGTTGAAAGACTTCTTGAAGATAACGATATCGAAGGCATAAAAGCGAGAAAAGCTGAATTACTTGTAAATAAAGCATATATTTACGTTGATAAGGGAGATGCAGAACAATCATATGTTTATGCTCAAGAGGGATTTAATCTCTGTAAAGAAATGAAAATTCCATCCTATTTAGGAAGAGCATATTTTTCTTTAGGATGGGCATTCATGCATATGGGAGATAGAGATAAAGCAATAGAGAATTATGAAAAAAGTCTAGAAATAAGAGAAAAAACAGGAAGTCAACATGATATTGGGTATTCTACTTTCATTTTAGGACATACATGGTTAAAAAAAGGAAAACTTGATACTGCACAAAAGTACCTTTTACGATGTTTAGAGATTAGAGAAAAAATAGGAAACAAGCAAGATATTGTGTGGACCAATTTAAATATTGGTGATGTTTATTTAGGCAAAAGAGATAATCAACAAGCACAAATTCATTATGAAAAAGCTCTTCTAATTGCTCAAGAAATTGATTTTAAATTTGGTATTGTATTTTCTCTTATGTATTTAACTCAGATTTTTGAAGAACTTGATGATCCAAAGTTAGTTCTCGATACTCTAGAAAAAGCTCTCTATTATGCAGAGAAAATCGAAATTGTTGACCCAGAAGTTACCGTTCTTTTTTCTTTAATTGATTTCATAACTAAAAGAGATTTAACATCAAAATTTACTAAAAAATATCTAGACAGATTAGGTGAAATTAATTCTTCATCCAGAACAAAAATTTTCGATCAAGCTTATCTATTAGCTAAAGCATTAATCCTAAAAACAAGTGAAAGTTCCCGAAATCGAAAGAAAGCTAAAATGATTCTTCAACAAATAATAGATGAAAAAATAATTTATTATAATTATACAAAGACAGCAATGCTAAATTACGGTGAAATTCTAGCTGAAGACCTTAAGAGATATCTTGGTGACGATTATCTTACAGATCAATTTACAGAATTATCGGATCTTCTTTCACCAAAGCACTTTCGTACTGTTTATTCTACTGTAGCTGAAAATTTCCTAGATCAAAGCAAATCTGCTTTGGAGGAAATAAATTTTGCACAAGCTAGAGTTTTAATCAGAAGAGCTGAGCATCTCTGTGATTTTCTAGAATTATATAATAAAGGACCAACTCCTTTCAGAATAATCTATGCTCTTTTTGTAAAAGAAAGAAATTTGAATGAACTTAGCAAAATACTTCACATTACAAAAGGAGCTTTAAGTAGTCAACTGAAACTCCTAATCAATCTCGATTTTGTAAAAGTATCAAGAGAAGAACAAATTCGATCTGCTACAATGCTCAAGAAATATTATACTCTAAGTTCAAAGGGAATTGAACTAATACAACCATTTAAGCTTAACATCTCTAAGTATCTAAATCAGAAACAAGTACCATCTGAGGAGAAAATTGAATCGTTAATGATTCCTCGATTGGTGATGAAAATGATTAGAGATTCAACATTTTTCGTAGATAAATATCAAGATTTCATTGAAGAAAACATAATCTTAAAACCTTTAGAAATATCTGAAGATGATAAAACTTCCTCATTTGATATTGAAGAAATCGATGGACTTCTTGATGAAATTGATGATATTAAAGTTAATCATTTCTTCCTTACAAATGGACAGCATAAAAAATACATGAATCTATGGGATAAATTCGTTGAAAAGATACAAAATGAGGTAATCAATTGTGAATTAGATACAACAGATTATCAATGTAAAGAAAAACCTAAACTAGTCTCGCACATGTCACTCCCCATAAAGGAACTCATGACACTTGAGAGACTAATAGAATCAAAGAAGAAAGAACAGATAGATTGATAAAACGAAATTTATTTTTGCTTAATTCTATACTTTCTTTTTCTTCGTAATTTTAATTTCTTTCTGAGAAACATCAAAATTTCAATCAGCAAGAATAGTGCAAATGAGTATGTAACAAATACACTAACTACTATTCTTTCCGTCAATGCAAATGCTCTATCGTATCTCAGATGAACATATACTAAACCTTCCCCTAATTCATAAAAAGGTCTTAATATAGAATATGATATACTATCTTTGTGGATACCTTGATTTATAATACCATATTTATTTACGATGAATGAAGTGTTATGATCTCTCAGTTCATTCATAACAGCTTCTTTAGAAAAATTTTCAACATTTAATGTTGTCCAAGCATGTACTCTTCCTCCATCATCAGGATGAGGTGAATGAAAATCAGTTCCTGTTATGATACCAATTGATTCATTATTTGCTAAATAGAAGTTATAGGATTCTACATCAAAATACTGCTCATTAACAACTTCCAAAAAATCAACTCCCCACGACATAAGCTGATCTCTTGAAGGCATTTTATCTCCAGCAATATTTTCAGTGAAAGGTAGATGATTTACAGTCACTGTCCCATTTTGTCTGTGAACTTCGCTTATTGCTTCCTGAATTTCTAAATCTGTTGGAGAAAATGGGATGTTTAGAGTCCATTCAGATATACCTATAAAATTCAAGTGAATTCTCGATGTTGTCCATTCCATTCCTTGTAGCACTATTATCTCATTCTTGTACTCTTCTGCGAGCTCTTTGACATCTTCCGAGTTATCTAAAGTATTATGATCCGTTATTGCCATTACTGTAAAACCCAGAGCTATATGCCACTCTATATTCTGTCTGACAGATAATTTACCATCGCTAAAATGGGTATGAGAATGCTGATCAAACAGAACATTATAAGTTACATTTGTGACTGGTACATAGGTTTCACTTTCATCCCAACTATCATCATAATAGATAGAACTCGCAGGACCGAATTTGAAAATAAGAACACTAAAAGCCATAACCATTCCTGCAACTATTAGGTAAACTAGAAGATGTAAAGAAGCTTTAGCTAGAAATCGCAAGAATGTCATTATTTTCTATTTCTCAACAGTTTATAAAAGCATTAACACTTATCAATTTTTTTTATTTTTCTGGAAATATTTTTATTATAATAGGATTCTTTCTTCAATAGTGAATCAAAAATGACAGAAGGAAAAATCCATCACATCTCGATGAAAGATGTTGTGTTTAAAGCAGATAAGAACAACCCACCAGTATTGAAGATACAATCAGGTGACACAGTAGTTTTTGAATGCAAAGACGCCTTTAACCAGGTAATTCAGAAACCTGAAGATTTACCTATTGATTTTGATATGGAACACATAAATCCAGCTACTGGTCCTGTATATGTTGAAGGAGCAGAGCAAGGAGACACTCTCGAGGTTCACATTCTCAAAGTAGATGTTGCAGAGCAAGGATCATGTTGTATTATACCAGATTTTGGTTTCTTAGCTCCGGAATTCACAGAACCTTGGACTAGAATTGTCCCCATAAAAGATGGGTATGCAGAATTCAGTGATAAAGTAAGAATTCCTATAGATCCATTTCCAGGAACTTTGATTGTAGCTCCTGTAGAAGTCACTCATGATCATGGAACTTTAATTCCTCTAGAGTATGGAGGTAATATGGATAGTCGAGCTTGTACAGCAGGAACAACGGTCTATCTTCCTGTATTTGTCGAAGGAGCACTTTTTGGAGTAGGAGATGTTCATGCTGTTCAAGGAGACGGAGAAGTATGTGGAACAGCTGTTGAAGTTGATGCTGACGTAACTATTAAACTAATTGTAAATAAAGAGAAGAAGATTAAGCGCCCACATTATGAAAATGATGAATACTATATGACAACAGCTTGGGGAGAAACTACAGATGAAGCTTGTAAGATAGCTCTGAGGGACATGATAGATTGGATAGTTGAAGAGAAAGGATTAACTCGTCAAGAAGCGTATGCTCTTTGTAGCTGTGTAGTGGATATGAGGATTAGTCAGCTAGTAGATATTACACCAGGAGTTAGAGCTGTTCTGCCTAAATCAGTCTTCATATAATCTATTATATTTATGCAGAACTTCCTTTAATCTTTCATGAGAAATTGCATGAACAGTATTATTGTTTATCCCTCTCATAGTTTCAGCATTAACGATTGCATTAATTATAGCTTCTTCTGTAGCTTCTGCTGTTGCTTTGAATAAAGGTGAAATAGCTCTATCATCTAGAACTTCAAAGTTGAGAATTTTCTTCGATAATTTCTTTTCTGTCTTCAATTTTTTTGTGTTAGAAAATGCTAGGAAAATATCCCCAGAAGAGTTATTACCATATCCTCCAACTCTAGCAAGTCCTGCTATAACCCTTTTTGCAATTCTCTTTAGCTGATAAGGGAGTAGCGGTGCATCTGTTGCAACTATTGTAATTATTGATCCTCCGACTTCCGGCTTTTCAGTAGGATCTTTGTCTACTTGAATTTGAGGTAACAATTCTTCGCTCATCTCTTTACCTACAGGAACACCAGATATTGTTAGATGTTCTCTTAAACCATAATTAGCTTGAACTAGTACTCCAATTGTATATCCACCGTATTTTTCGGGTAGAACTCTTGAACTTGTTCCAATTCCTCCTTTAAACTGATGACAAACCATTCCAGTTCCCCCTCCTACATTTCCTTCTTCTACGTCACCAATTTTAGCTGATTCTAGAGCTTTAAACACATGTTCTTTTTTTACATGAAATCCATTAATATCATTTAGTGTTCCATCGTAGGTTTCTGCAACTACTGGTAGAGACCATGAGAACTGTCTCTTGATGAGATTATTTTTTACAGACCATTCAATAATCGAATCTCTCACAATTCCTACGCTGTGAGTATTGGTTATACAGATAGGTCCTCTTAATCTCCCTGTTTCTTCTATCAAATGTGTGCCAGTCATTTCTCCATTACCATTATACGAAAAGAATCCAGCAAGAACCTCACTTGATTTTTCAGCACAAGGAAAAATGGCAGTTACTCCTGTTCGTTTGGGACCTTCTCCACGAATGAGTTTTCCCTCGCCCTCTATAATAGTACAGTGACCCACGGAAACTCCTTTTACATCTGTAATTGCATTGAGTTTCCCTGGAACACCATCAAAAAGAATACCTAAATCTCTAGCTTTCATATTTCAAATTTAGAATTCAAGTTAATTTATCTATCGCTCATTATTTTCCTTCTGAGATAAGAAGAGAGTTGTTAGAATAAACAATTTTATAATTACAATAAGCTTGTTCAGCAAAATGAATATAGTAATTACAGGAAGCTCCAAAGGAATAGGTTATGCACTTGCAGAAGAATTTGCAAGGTATGGAGATAACTTAGTTATATCTTCTAGAAGCCTCGAAACAATTGAAAAAGCGGTTGAGAATCTCAAAAAAGGATATCCAAAAGCCAAAATCTATGGAACTATTTGCGATGTTTCAAAAGCTGAGGATATAAAGAAACTTGGAGAATTTGCACAAGAAAAGCTAAACAAAATTGACTTCTGGATTAATAATGCTGGTACAACAGCTGATCGCTATGAGAACTTAATGAATTTCTCTGACAGTGAACTTAAACAAATTGTTGATACTAATCTTCTTGGAACTCTCTATGGTTGCAAAGAGGCTCTAATACTTATGAAGCAACAAGGTTATGGGCATATTTTTAATGTTTCAGGAATGGGAGCTAAAGGAAACGTATCTGCAAATTTAGCAGCTTATGGAGCGACTAAATGTGCTATTTATCAATTAACAAAATCATTAGCAAAAGAAAATAAGAAATCTAAAATAGGATTTCATGTCCTTCTTCCAGGAATGACCTTGACTGATTTGTTTTTGAATAACATTTCTCCAGAAGCAGGAAAAATATTCAATATACTTGGAGATACACCTGAAAATGTGTCAAGATTTCTAGTTGAAAAAAGTAGAAAAGTGAAGGGAACTGGAAAGGTGTTTAATTACATAAGTACAGTAAAAGCCTCCTGGTACTTTATGACTGCTGGAAGAAGAAAAAATAGATTCTTTGATTCTGAAGGGAACTTGATCTCAAAATAACATCAAGTTTTTTCTTTTCTAGTTTGTTTCACAATTTTATTCCATGTTACAATAATTTCATCCTTTATTGCTGGAAAGATGCTCTTAATATCATTCTCAAATTGTGTGTAGTTTTCAGAAACAAAGATGCTCTTATAGAAGCTAACAGGAAAGAAAGCAGATAATATCAAGAACATAACTAGAAGTAACAAAGGATGAAAATAGCGTATGGTTATCATAATTATCCATTGAAAATAATAAATGATGACAATGGAACTGAGAAAAGTAATGAATAAAACAATATCAAAGAATGCTTTTTTGAAATAGAATTCTAATAGCACTTTTCTTGAATGTTCATCTTCTGGTAAATCAACCTCCTCAGATATTTTCTCCACTTGATAAATTTGAATAATTTTTTCTAGTAACAGTAAAGCAGTTAGGATTAGGAAAGGAGAAAAGAAAGCATCATAGTATTTGAAAAGACCTCTGGATATGAAGGTATGAATTAAGACAAAAAACCATGTAATGTAAACTATGAAATTTGTTTCATCTTCGTCAATTTTCTTTGCATTGAAATGGGAAATAAGTATTGATAAAGTATAGAAGAAAACAAAAGGAATCATTGGAAAATTAATATAGAAATAGAACTTTGCGATTGATTCAATCCCCAGAAATTGAAAAGAATTAGCAAATGTTACTCCATATGGAATACCTGCTTCACCTAGTACTATTTTATATAATGGTCTTCCTGCCCCAAAAATCCTTATGAGATATAGATGAGGGGTAATGAATATCCAGGGTATAGAAACAAGGAAAGAGGACACTAAAAATGGAAATAGGAATCTTCTTGTTGCGAATCTTACATCTTCTTTTTTCATCAAAATTAAAAACATGGGTATAAGAAGGAATAAGGGTAGCTGCTTAGTAAGCCAAGCTAAAGTCATGAAGTAAGCTGAAAAACGATATCTCTGTTTCATAAACAGAAAAATTGAAACCATTGTGAAAAAAGTCATTTGTGGAATATTCAGATAATAAGCGTCAATATAGTATAAATTCATTGGTGCGAATATCAATACACCAGCTGCTAAAATCCCAAAGAGGTGTTTAGCTACTCTTCTCTCTTTAAACACCTTCATTTCGATTACCATAATATACAGCATCATAACTGTTAAGGCATCAAAAACAAGAGCTGTCCATTTAACAGTTAATCCGGTTAAGATATTTATGTCATTAGTAGGTTGAAATGCTCCAACGAATAGAGAAATGAACCATAGACCATATATGAAAATTGGTCCATAGACATAGAAATCTAATCTTCCTTCATTTCTTTTATAAGGATTCCAAGTTCCTGATCTGAAGGCTTCTAAATATTCTCTATAATAAGTTTCTGCGTCTGCATAAGTTTCAAAATACCAGATTTTATTTGGACCTGATGGAGGATTGTATACATAGTTGTATTCCCATAAAACCTCATTGAAAATCCAACCACCTATGATCTGTTTTAAGTATAAAGCTAACGCAAAGAGACCAATAGATATGATAACAGCTAGAACAATTTCAATCGTGAATTTTTCTTTTAAAATCTTGAAATTGATTTCTACTCGATATTTCTTAGAACTTCTTAGCTGAGTCATATGTATAAAGCCAATTAACTATAAACATTATAAAAGTTAGCGGATATTTAGGCTTGAGTATGAATTATTGACTATTTGAAATTTTTTTCTCCAGCTCTTATTTCTACACTCAAATTGTTCTCGAAAGGTGTTAAAGGACAAACCCAGTTGTCGTTATAAGCACAGTACGGATTGTAGGCTGAATTGAAATCTAAGGTGTAGTAATTATTCGAAATATGTTCTAATTCAACATATCGTCCTGCTCCATATGTCTCAATTCCGTTTGTTTTATCCTTAAATGGAACAAAAAGATGATCTGAATCTTGTTGTGTAAATACATTTAAACTATATTTTTTGGAGAATATCTCAAACTCCACATAACCAAATCGTATATGCTCTTGAACAATTCCTTTCGAAGTCATGATATCTATTTTGTTTTGCTCTTCATATTGCTTCAATTCAACTTGAAATTTCAAAAGCTGATTAATTCCATAGTATTTCAGTTTAACAAATGATTTTCTTTGTTGATCAGTTAAAGGAGAATAATTTTGATTCTTAAAAAATGAATCTTTTTCTTTTCTCGTTTTTTCAAGTTGTTCTTCGGAATTCATTTTCTTAATTCTTATATAGAAAAAACAGTTTATATCTTGTTAGGTAAAACCATTTTAGGAATATCTTCTTCTGTTTTTGTAGAGTCATAATTCTTATTACACAGATACAACAAATTCGATTAAATATGCCAACAGACAGTAAAATTGCTAAAGAACAATTTGATGATTATAATTTAATTCTGGATGAGCTTCCTTTTGGTGTTTCAGTTCAAACAATAGACAGGAAGATTATCTTCGAGAATAAAAAAGTCAAAGAGCTTGTAGGGTCCTTTCTTTATAGACAATGCTATAATCGCTGGCATTATCTTGAAAACCAAGGTGATAAACCTTGTGAAGATTGTCCAGCAGCTGTTGGATTTGAGGACAAAGAACCTCACAAAATTTTCCGTAAAACTATAACAGAAAAAGGGGAAAGTTTGTATGTTGAAATCAACTTCTTACCATTGTTTAATGACGAAGGAGAGATAGACAGATTCATAGAAGTTATTCAGAAGGTTGAAATTGAAGACAAAGCTAGAGTTTTGTCTCAACAAAATAAGGAAACAATTCTCCAGCAAATCCAAGTTGCAATAATCAAGTTTGGGGATTTGGGGGGAGAAACAATAACAACTGATAGTTTGAGATTTATCAAGAGAAAGGAAGTTGATGATTTTCTCACCAAAGTAACAGTATACATCTTCAGTGGATTGATTCAAGGTTTTGATGAACAAGAAGGTCTTTTTGGACCTTTACCAGTCCTAGATATAACAACATATGAAATGCTAGCTCATTTATTTAAAATTAAAAATAAGAAATCAACAGATCCACGAATGCATGGTCTTGAACCTTGCATGCTTTTTATTTTCTTTCCTAGAGATTATTTCTTTCTCTTTAATAACAGGGATGAAATTGAAGATTTCATATATCAACAAATAAAGAAATGGGGAAAATTAGAAAATATAACTGATGAAAATCGCGTTATCTTCGTTAAAGAACTACATGACTTACTAGCAAAACAAATTTAAAAATATAGAAAGAAAAAGGAGTTTAAGATCAGAATAGTTTCTCTAATACTGATCTCGTCTAGGTCTTCTATCCTGATATCCCCTACCTCCATAACCTCTTCTGGGGATGTCATGTTCTTTTTGAGATAGATTATTTTCTGTATCAACTTCTTCTAATTTAGCTTCGGAATCCTCTACACTACCATTCTTTCCTAGAGACAAACGAATTTGTCTTCTGAAAAGGATAGTTTTTGCATTAAGAAATTGATAAGTTTCATCAACTTTCATCTCCTCAATTTGCTCATTCCATGCTGAAAAATAGACAATCCCAGTTTCATCTCCTACTAAGATGTCCATGACTGTATGTTGTTCTCCAGTATTTCTACTTGTTACTTCTCTTGCTTCTGTTAGTTCCAGAACCTTAGCAACAAGATTTACTTCACGAATATTTGGTGCTAATTCGCTTATTTTACTATATTTTATTTCACTCAATTATTTCACTTCTTAAATGTAGTTGAGCTTCAACAATCTAGGTTAGAAATTCGTGTTCATGATATCGTTTTACCTGAAAACTGAAATCTAAATAGATTATCTTTAGCTAAATTAATCTCATAAACTCATTTTTTTAATATTTTGTTTTGTACGAAATTTCAGATTGGGTTTGCAAAAATTAATAAAACCATAATTGATAGGACTATTATGAGGTTTGGATATTACGTCAGATCAGTTCATAACTATCCAGAAATAAAGGAATTAACATTGAAAGCTGAGAAACTAGGTTTTGAATCAGCTCACGTAAATGATCATCTAATTGGGTTTGATGAAAAGATAGAGAAAAAAGAACCTTATCTAGAAGCTTTGATGTTAATGAGTGCATTAGCAGCTGTTACTGAAAAAATTAAACTTGGTCATATTGTTCTATGTAACTCTTTTAGGAATCCCGCATATTTAGCTAAGATGATTAGTACTTTGGATAATATCTCTAATGGAAGAGCATTACTCTGGTTGGGAAGTGGATGGTACGAAGAAGAATACTTAGCTTATGGATATACCTTTCCTACTCCAAAACGACGTGTTGATGAGTTAGAAGAATCCTTGCAGATCTATAAGAAAATGTTTACTGAAGAAAACACTGATTTTGAAGGCAATATCTGGAAATTAGTGAACAATCGTAATTATCCAAAACCCATTCAGAAACCTTATCCTCAAATAGTCTTGGGGACAACTGGAAAAAGGATGACAACTATAGCTTGTCGAGAAGCTGATGGCATCAATCTTCCATATACTCGACCTGATGATATTCCTGAAAAAATCAAACTAATTGAAACAAAACTGAAGGAATTTGATAGAGATTTATCAGAGTTTGAGATATCATTATTTACCTCTGTAAACATCGTTGACAGTCAAGATGAATTAGATGTTGTAGTTGAGAAGATAATTGGAAGATATAAAGAAGAAGAAAAACCAACCAAAGAAGAGGTCATTCGCAATCATTTAGTTGGTTTTCCAGAAGACATTAAAGAGAAAATTGTCAAATTAGAAGAGATGGGGGTTGATAAAATGGTGATATCAATTAGAGATTCAGATTCATTAGAAGATCCCCTTAAAGTATTTCATGAAAAAATAATGTAGTGATAAGAATGTATAGAAGTTATTATAGGAGATTCATAAAGATTATTTCGCAAATGACTGAAATTGACACAGAGGACTTCAATCTAAACACATATTTCACACAAGAGCTTGGTTTGAATAAGAAAGACTTAGCTGAACTTAGATTGAGACTCGAAGAGGAATTTGATGTTCGACTTCCAAAGAATATCTTTAAGGAATTTAATACGATTGGAGAAATCATAGGATTCATTGAAGCAGAACAAGGAAGATGAAGATAGTTATTTATAGGTCTGAATCATAGATTTTGTTTATGAAACATATCTTCGGATTCAATGTTTTCTTAAAACCTATTGAAGAGTATTTTGAGTATGTTTCCAGAAATGATTTGCAGCATATGGAAATTGATCTAATTGCTAAGCATTCTTACTTAGAATCTTTTACTCAAGAAAGAGTTTCAAAGCTAAAACAACTTGCTGAGGATTTTCAAATAAATCTGAGTCTTCACACTCCTTATTCTATAAATCCTGCAGATAGAATAGAAAAGATAAGATATGCAAATGTAGCTTACTTGAAAGGATGTGTTTCTCTAGCTGAACAATTGAATGCCACTCATATTACAACACACATCGGTTACTATATTGGTTCGTACAATTCTACAGAAAGAAGGCTTGAGGCTTTAGAAAGACTAACCTTAACATTAGAGGAAGTAATTTTGAGATGTGAAGAAAATAACATCAGGTTAGCTTTGGAGAATGTCAATATAATATCTGAGTCTTCAGAATTTTCTCTACTAGGAGATAATATGAACGATTTTGCATTTCTTTATTCGAGGATTAACTCACCATTACTGAAAATGTGTCTTGATACTGGTCATGCAAATATTATGGAAGGCGTTGCAACTTATTTGGAGAATTTTAAAGATAAAATCATCAACATGCATATCCACGATAATATGGGAGAATATGATCAACATCTAAACATTGGAGATGGAACTATTCCATGGAAAGAAGTATGGAAAGTAATTAATAAAATAAAATACAAGGGTCCATTCCTTTCTGAGTGTTTCAATTCAGAACCTCATGAGGCTAGGGAAGCACTATTAAGATATTTAAAATGAAATAAAAGAAGAATTAGAGAATTTTTTCTCCATCTTCTAGACTTAACATGGTTAATCCGCTTATCATTTTTGGATAGAA
This sequence comes from Candidatus Heimdallarchaeota archaeon, assembly GCA_016839875.1. The sequence goes on along the minus strand of JAEOTK010000122.1, from coordinate 4,409 downwards.
ATCTGTAGCTTTTTGAGGCATTCTTTCTCCATTTTTTGCAACTTTGAGAACTTGTTCAGCACTTGTTGGATTTAAAATAAATGCAACTTTGTATTTCTCTTCATCCACTTTTTCTATTGCTTCGTTCCACCATCTTTCATAGAAAATATCATCATCTATATGAAGCTCTCCTAGTTCCATAACTCCATGGAAAATCATATCTCTAAGAATAACTACATCCAATTCCTTGTAATCATCACTAACATCTTGTACAAATCTGTTAATGTCTGAGGGATTCTTCAATATCATTGAAACTGCTCTTCTATCTTGATATAAAACAAAAGCATGTTTATCCTTGTTCTCTTCTAAGAATTTTGGAATCTCATCCTTCATAATCTCATTCATATCAAAGAATACACCAAGTTCCTTCATTTTCTCATCAGTAACTTCTTCCTTGGCTAAACATCGATGAGTTGCAAGGATTATGAGACCTTTATCTTCAACGGGAACTAGATAGGTCATTCTAAAATTAAATGAATCATTCTCATCCCAAGATTCAACTGCAGATCTTCGCATATCACGATATGTACAAGCTGTTTCATAACGATGATGTCCATCAGCAATTACCATCTGTTGTTCTTTGAATACATCTTGAACTATTCTGATCTTGTGATCTTCTTCTATTTTCCAGATTCTGTTAATAACCCCCAAGTCATCTTTACCTTCTATTAATGGAGGGCCTTGTGAAACTTCATCAAAGAGATTGATGGTTTTACCTTCAGGATCTGAATAAAGAATGAAGCCAGTTTCTAGAGTATGTTTTGTAGTCTTTAACATATTTAGTCTGTCAATTTTTGGTCCCTTGTGGGTCTTCTCATGAGGAAGAACAATCTTTTCATTAAAAGGATGAAGTCTCAAAGCACCAATAAATCCTTTGCGGATGAATTTTTGTCCATATAGTTCATACTCCTGATAATATACAAAAATACCAGGAACTTCATCTTTAACTAAAATTTCCTCTGACAACCACTTCATTAATCTATCACGGGCAATCTCGTACCTATCCTCTTCTATCGGTAAGGTTAATCTACAATAATTGTAGTCAGATAGTTTATAGTACTTTTCTTGCATCTCTGCATCAATTTTATCATAAGGTTGCACTATTAAATTCTCGATATCTCCTGCTTTACCAGTATATCTTATTGCTTTAAATGGTCTAATATCTACCATAATAATCAAGCTACCTCACTACAGACTCTATTTTAATTTTTTTGTTAGAAGATGATTATTGAAAATACAAGTGAATAAATTAAAATTAGAAGAAGAACTACAGCCCCCAGATTACTCTTGTTTTCAATTCTAGTTTTTCTAAACCATCTAAGGAAGGTTTAGTTTTGCCTTCTTCAATTTTGTGAATTTCTTCTAGTACGTATGTATTCATTGGAGTTTCTACTCCTAATCTTTTGCCTTCCTCTACAATGTAACCATTGAGAAAATCTATTTCAGATTTTCTTCCACTTTCAATAGATTGAAGACCGGATGATCTAATATCTCTGAATCTTCTACCTATAATTTTGATAATAGTTTGTTTTATGAGATGTTTGAAAGAAAGTCCGTGTAATTCTTTCTTTGTTAAAGCAAGAAAATATGGATTAATATTGTTCAATTTTGGAAGTTGAAAATTCTTAGCATTTGCAACACGAACGCCTTCTGTCATAACTGTTAAGAAAGCAATTCTTGTCATTCTTCTACTTAACATTTCTCCCAGAGTCATTCCACTAATAACCCCAAAGGAAGTAACGGATAAATTAATCAGGAGTTTACTGAATTTCTCATATAAGATATGATCAGACCATTTAGTTGGAACTGTATGAGATAGCTTTACTTCTAATTCCTCATCTAAAGGTTGCTTCTTTCCATCTAATCTCCCGATAACCATTTCACCTAATGAGGTTTTATTTGATTCAGCATGTCCAGTTTTGGAAGCACCAAAACCTACAACACATCCAAGTATGTTTTTATCATTATATTTAGTTGCTAGTTTTTCCTCATACATTCCATTGGTTAGAGTGACTAGAGTGAAATCCTCACTCAATTTGGGTTTTATTCTATCTAAAGCATCTTCAAAATGAGTAAGTTTCGTAACCATAAAAACCACATCAAGTTCTTCAGGTAAATCCTCAATTTTCAAAACTGGAGTTATATTTCTCTTCACAATATAATCTCCACTAATTCCAGTGATTTTGAGACCTCGTTTTTCTATTATATCTAAGGTTTCCTGATGTTTACAAACAACATATAACGGAAAATCATTTAGAGCTAGATCCGCAGCAATTATAGTTCCAATTGCTCCTAGACCAACCAAAGCTGATTTCATAAAACTCTAAAAAAATGGTATTTCTTAAAACTTATTGTAAAAGAAAAAAGGGGGAGAATTAAAGCTCTTTGAAAGCTTCAATAACTCTTTCAGCTGCTTGAACACTTGCTCTGAAGTTTCCTTCTTTTGTTTGAGCACCAATGTGAGGACTGATGATAACATGTTCATGTTTTAGTAGAGGATTTTCTGGATTTGGTGGTTCAACCTCAAAAACATCTGTACAGTAATATCCAAGTTGTTCAGAAACTAATGCATCGTAAGCTGCATCTTCATCAACTATTCCACCTCTAGCGCAGTTAATTAGAACTGATCCTTTTTTCATCAGGGCAAATTGGTCTTTTCCTATCATGTGCTTTGTTTCTTTTGTCAAAGGCAAGTGAAGACTGATGTAATCTGCTTCTTTAAGGACTTCATCCATTGAAGATTTCATTTCAACAACTGGATTTTCCTGAATATATGCATCATAGCCTATTGCACTCATACCCAAAGCTTTACACTTGACTGCTAAGCTAGTACCTATTCTTCCTGTTCCTACAAGTCCTAATGTTTTACCATCTATTTCGCTTGAAAATAGTTCTTTCTTCATTGATTTGAAAGAACTTGGATCAGATTTAATTTCGCAAGTTCCTTTAACAACATCACGTGTAGAAGATAGTACCATTGTTAAGGCAAGTTCAGCTACAGAATTTGTTGTTGCTGCAGGAGTATTAACTACTTTTATTCCTCTTGCCATAGTGGTTTCTAAATCAATGTTATCTAGACCAACTCCAGCTCTTCCTATAACTTTCAGATTGACTGCTTTTTCTAGTAAGTCTCCTCTAACTTTGGTTGCAGATCTAACAATTATAGCATCATATTCTCCAATAATCAAAGGTAAGTCATCTTTTGGTAAGTCCCAAGCAACTTTTACTTCAAAACCTGCTTCTTCAAGTACTTCAACAGCTTTCTCATTTAATTTGTCAGTTAGTATTATTTTTGGCATTCATTCCACCTCTATAGTCCCCAGATTTCCTCAATTGCTCCAAGAAGTTCCTTCAAACCTTCAACTGTATGATCACCCATATGACCAATTCTGAAAGTTTTGTTCTTCAATGCTCCATAGCCATTTGCTATTACTAATCCTTTGGCAGCTAGTGCTTTGTTTAGTTCTCCAACATCTTTCTCAAGTTTGTTTTCAACTGTTGTTACTGTAACAGAGCGATACCCTTCTTCAGCAAAGAGACCAAAACCATGATCTAAAGCCCATTTATGAGTATACGTAGCCATTTCCTCATGTCGTTTAGCAACGTTTTCTGCTCCTTCTGCTAGTAATTCTTTTAGTTTGTAGTCAAGCGAAAACATTAGAGAGATATTTGGAGTAGAAGGAGTTTGCTTCTTCTTATCGTAATAAGAAAGAATAGCTACTAGATCAGTATATAGTCCTCTGCCTGGAACTTCTTTTGCTCTATCTAATGCTTTTTGTGAAACAATACCAACAGCTAACCCTGGAGATATTGCAAAGCATTTTTGTGTTGAAGCAAAAACTAGATCTGTACCCATTTCTTCAGGTAATAACAGATCACCAGCCATTGAAGACACGGCATCAACAACCAGTAGAGTTTCTGGATAATCTTTCAGTACATCACTTATTTCTTTTAAGTGTGCTTTTACTCCTGTACTAGTTTCATTGTGACAGATTGTAAGAATATCATAATCACTTTTTTCAAGCATCTCTTTGACCATTGAAGGTTTGATAGCTTTACCCCATTCCACATCTATTCTGTCAGCTTCTTTACCACTGCCAACAATAGCTTTGTGCATACGATCAGAGAAAGAACCATTAACGCAACATAGTGCTTTCTTGCCAGGTCGAACTAGATTTCTTGCACTTATGTCCATAAATATTGTTCCGGATGCAGTCATAACTAATACATGTTGTTCTGTTTTGAAGAACGCTCTTAATTGTTTTAGAATACTATCATAGAGCAATGTAAAATCATTACTTCTATGTCCAAAAAGATATTTAGCTTGTTCTTTCAAAACTTCTTCTTTAACCTCAGTAGGTCCAGGAATC
>JAEOTK010000121.1 GCA_016839875.1 Candidatus Heimdallarchaeota archaeon | reverse complement strand
GTCAGATATGCCTGATTTTGTCATTTTTTCACAATATGTTGCAGATAATCATCAAATCATCTTAGATTTGGTTGAAGATTGGGAAGAAGTTGTATGGTTCAATGTCACCGATGAAGACGACATGTGGTTCATTATAACAGAAGGTTCTCTAACATATGATATTGGTCCAACTCCACCTGAAGAGTATGGGATTCTTATAGAACTTGATTTTGCTACTACAATTGAGATTATCAGGACTGATGTATCTCCTCAACAAGCTTTTATGAAAGGGGATTTGACATTCGATGGAAAATTCAGTGATGTTCTCAAAGTCAACCAGATCGTTGAAATTGCGGCCACTACTCTAAGTGGAGCTTATGTTGAACCAGTTGAAATAAAAGATAATTTCTTGATAACTGTAGATAATCCATCCCTATATGATAAAGGGCTAACACTACTACCCTACAACAAAATAAATCTAATTCCTGATCAATATGGAACCCCAAATATCGCAACACCGGTTGAGGGAAAAGCAATAATTGTAGACAGTGAAGGAGAAATTGTTTATGAACTTGAAGATTCTTTTCATAGTTTTCATAAGTTTGTTAACTCATCTACAATTGCTCAAGGAGGACAAGAGAATTTCATAGAATTATGGAACTATGAGACAGGTGATAGAGAAATCTTAGATATACCCGAAGGACATCATAGCTTTGATTATAATCCCGTAACTGATACTTTTATGGTTATAGAGTATTTCTTGTCTGAAGAAACATGGGAAGGTCAGCAAATTCTTTATGACTTACTTTCAGAGTATTCAAGAGATGGAACTTTGATTTGGCAATGGAATTCAAGTACTTCTTATCCGTTTAATTCTTCTCTTTATACTACTTTGTGCAAGAACAGAACCTTTCATGGTGGAGCAGACTGGACACATGCTAACAGTTTCGTCTGGGATAAGCAAGAAGATATTGTCTATCTTCACTTATGTAACTTAGATACTATTCTCAAAATTGATTATATTACAAAAGACATCCTATGGGAAGCAGGAAATGTAGGGAATTTTACTTCTTACAACATGGCAAATCAAGAAGTGGACACTCTTTTCAACCAAGCTCATAGTCTTGATCGAATTAGTGATAATCGATTTATTATATTTGATAATGATTTGTTTAACACTTCCAATCCTCAAACAGAGACACTTGAGAATTCATTAGGTTATTCAAGATTGATTGAGTTTGAAATAGACGAAGTAAATGAAACGATAAAAGAAGTCTGGTCTTGGGGACCATCAAATCAAAGTTATTATTTCCCAGAATCAGGCGGAGATGCAGATAGATTACCTAATGGAAATACTCTGAGCATTTTTGCAAACAAAGCAATGGTTCTAAATCTTCAAGATCCTGTAATAATTACAGAGGTAACTAGAGAGGGAGAAATAGCTTGGGAAATGCAAATTGATGGATTAAATAATACTTACTTCTGGGTACCCACTCTAAAAAGATTTTATGAAAGTCCATTAGTTAAAATTAATTCACAATCATTGGATACAGGCAACAATGAACTTCAATTAGATTTTACTACCTGGGATGCCATCAAACTTAAAACAAAAACTACAGGAAACTTAAAAATTCTTGTAGATAAGAAATTGGTGTATGAAGATGATTTTGAGTTTTTAGCAAATTGGCAACCAACGAATTTGAACATCACACTTGACAATGTATCTGCTTCAGCGAAGCAAATTCACTTGATAATAGAAAATCAAGACGGTGCTCAAATTGTAGTTGAAATCTATAACCTAGGTATGCTAACTAAGAATCTAGTTTTAACTATAATCATGCCTATCTTTGGTTGTGGTGCAATAGCTTTTGGAGTTATTTATGGAATAAAAAAAGATCTTTTCAAAAAACTATTGAGAAATAAGAAATAGAAGAGATCTTCACTCTTCTTCCATAAAGAAAATTACTTTATCAAATTCTTCAAGATCAAACATCTCGTGATGGAATTTTGATAGTTCTAAATCTTCACCAAAATGTTGATTCCAGATAGCATCTGCAAAGTCCTTTGATCTTAGCGGATCTAATGGAAAATCATCCTTATTCATGATATTGCCAAATAAAGGTTCTAAATCATCAGGAATGCTATATTTGTGCTTCTTTGATTTAAACCAATCAAAAGTAGCTAGATAGACTTTATCATCAATTGGATTTTCAGAGAAGATAAATACTTTCACTATCTTAGCTTTTTTATCCTTGTCAACCATGTACTCTAATTCTTCATCTTTGCTCTCCGAATATTCGGGTGTTTCAATTATTTCTTCGACTCTAGCTTTTTCAGCTTCAGCTCTTGACCTGAATGCCCAATCTTCTGGAGCTAATTCAAGTGTCTTTGTGTATGCCTCAAGAGCTTCCTGGAATTTCAGTTGTTTAACAAGTAAGATTGCATAATTCAACCACAAATCAGGTATCTCAGAATTGGTTTTAAGACATTTATGAAGAACAGATGTTGCTTCGTCGTATTTCTCTTGCTTACTAAGAGCTGAAGCAAGGTTCATACCTATTGCATAAAGAGAAGAATCGATTTCAAGTGATTTGGTATAATATTCTACTGCTTTATCATAATCTTGCTTCTTGAATGAATATAGATCTCCAATGGTTGCGAAATATCTCGCATTTTCCTTATCGAGTTCTGTGGCTTTCTTAAACAGATCAATCGCTTCCTCAACTTGATCCATTTTTGCATATAACAAACCTAAATTGTTCAAAACGGTTAAATTCGATTCCTCTAGTCTGAGTACCAAATTGTAAATCCCTACAGTTTCATCTAGCAATTCTAGTTTTTGTGCAACTGTCCCCATTAGAATTAAAGAGGGAATTGAATCAACTTCTGTTATAAGATCCTGTAGTTTTGATGAAAACAATAACACTATATTTCTGAGATATTCAGTATCTGTTTCACTGAACTGATGATCAACAAATTTTACAAAATCTTCAACCCTTTTAATTCCAATCGATTGATTCAAATGCTCTGAAATTTGATTTAGAATTAGTCCAACTTTTTGTTTTATATCTTCTGCAAGTTCTGAATCTTCAGCTGTTATTTCGACTTTCTTTTTAGATAGAAGTAGAAGATTCTTTAAGGAATTCTCTAGTGGTGCTTCTCCAGGTTCTACTAGCAATATTTCGTCTTCTCTAAGAGATGGAGCAAAATCAGGAACTGGAGGAGCTTCAGGAATTGGTTCTTCAACAGGTTCTGGAATTGGTTCAGGTATTGGCTCAGGAATTGGTTCTTCAACAGGCTCAGGAATTGGTTCTTCAACAGGCTCAGGAATTGGTTCAGGCGGAGCGGGAGGAGTTTCTTGGACAGGTTCTGGAATTGGTTCAGAAGGAGTACTTGGAGGTTTAGGAATAGCTTGAGTTATATTTGGTTGTAACTCAGTAGTTTCTCCTATTGAGAATTCTTCAAGATTGAACGTTATTTCAGTTTCATTATTGTTTTGAACAATAACTGGTTCTTGTACCTGTACTGCATCTATAGTAGGTTGCTCTACCTTTTCGAATAATTCATTTGTCAGAGGAGCTTCTTCTTGTATAGTAACATCTACTTCCTCTCTTTGTTCAATTTTAGCAAGAAGCTTCTCTGCTTTTTTCCTTACTCCCAAACTTTCGCTATTAATAGCATTTTTTATGAATAAAACAGCAGTTCCAGATTTATCACTAATTGTAGCTAAAATATCTAATGCATTGATTTTAACTAAATCATCAGCATCTTTCTTAACGAGGTTTTCTAACACGGAAAGAGCAAAATTCGCTTCGATACCTACGGCCTTTAGTTCATGTAAACCATCTAACCTTTCAACAAAGTGTTTAGATTTGAGTAATTTCAAGATTTTTTTCTGTTCACTCTTCGATATCATAGCTGTTCAGTATTAAAATATAAGAAATGAGGGTATAAAAATAATATTAAAGTTGTAGATAAAGAAGAAGGGATTATAATTTTAAATCTAAGTGGTTCATAACATATTTACAGTGTTCTCGAAGTGTTGTGCTTGGAATGTTACAAAACCTAGAGATTTCTTCTTTTGATATAAGTTGTTGTTCTGCAAATCGTTGTCCGACAAGATTGGTTGCAAGGAATATGCAAGATACACTAAATACACTTGGACGACGACTGTTTGTTTTGATATCACTTAATTTAATTGCAAGTCTTTCAATTGTTGTAAACATCTTATCTACACTTAATTCATCTGAAGGATTGATTCGACTTAATCTTTCTTTAATTAGATCATTCGATTTGAGTTTTGCCATGTATTTTGGGACAAAGTCTCGTGCATTGCTGGTCTTGTAATTGATGTTGTTGGAGATGAAATAATTTCTCACTGCTTTGGCTGATAATTTACAATTATGTGCTTTGAATATTCCAACAATATCATTGATGCTGATTGCTTTACCTTTGTTCTTCATATGACGAATAGTAATAGCAGTTGCAATCAAGAATATGTTTGAAATTTTCCTATCATTTCTCTTTTCAGCTTGATATTTCTTCTTCAGTTCAAAGAGTATATCATTTCTTTCATTTTCAGTTAAACCCAATTTAGTAAGGATAGCAAGTAGTCTGCTTTTGTTTTCTTCAACTGCATCATATTGACTGGAATCTACATTTCTTAATCGTCTAAACATATCTCTTTGTTCACCAGCTCGAGCATCAAAATACTTGAAGTATGTTGATTTTCCTCTCCTGCTTTCAGGAGCACCCATTCTTTGCCCTTCAGTACCTCTATCCACAAAATGTGTTCCTTCAATGATTCTGTCTACCACTGCTCCACAGTGTTTACATACCAGATCTGATATTGTTTCTACGAACATTGATTTGTTACAGTCTGGACACATTTGTTCTTCTTCTATGACTAGAATCTCTGACATTTTCTCTCTGATATTACATTCGATGTGGCACTTATATACTAAGACAGACCTATTTGAAAGTGAACGGAATACATCCCCCAAAGTATTGAGATCTTAAGTTTTAACCTCTTAGATTCACTTTCAAAAACACTGAAAGTAAACAAAAGAGTTATTAATTTGGTTGACTTATTTTATGAGATGAAACGCTCACGCACTCTATCAAATTTTCTAGCTATTCTGATGTTTTTCGGATTTGGTGGAGGAGTTGGATTCCTTATTGGATTCTTTTTTGATACTTGGGGAGCTTGGTTAGCAGCTCCAGTTCTTAGTATTTTTGCTGCAGGATTTGGTTTGGGTTTCTTTGCTTACAAGCAAGATTGGAAACAAATAGCGAGAGTCTTCATCATTTTAATTTTTATTTTTTGTCTAATTTATTCTTTCATTTTTAATTTCTTCATTTTAGTCGTTGGTGTTATTGCTGTTGGTCTAGTTTACAGTGGAGCTTGGATTGGTAACATTACTGGTCAATTAATTTGGCACGATGCTTATATGAAACCTGCCCCTCGGATAAAGACAATTTCAAACATTCAATGTCTTAGATGTAAATCCATTAACCTTAGAACAGATGAATACTGTTTCAATTGTAATAAATTACTTGCAGAAGATGAAGTAAAGATACGTGAGAGAAGAAGAGATTCTGTAGTATGCCCTGTTTGTGGAACAGAGAATTCTCCTGGATTCAACACTTGTTCAGGATGCAACCTATCTTATGCTGAAATTAATATTATACTGGAGAGAAAGAATACTATTGAAGAAAAACCAATTGTCAGGGATACAATTGTATGTCCATCATGTAACACAGAATTATCAGTAGAAGCTAAATTTTGTACAGGTTGTGGAACAGCTACTGAATTGTATGATCAAATGAAATTCAGAAGTGACTTACATTTCTGTTTTGATTGTGGAAGAAAGCTAGAACACAAAGGAGAGATTTGTACAACTTGTGCTGAAAATTATACATCATAACTCAAATTATTGCTAGTGATACACCATAAATCAGTGCTGACAATGCTGCAGCAACAGGGAAGGTTATTATCCAACTGAATACCATCTTTCTGAAAGATTTTTTATCTGGTCTTTCTCCTTTAACGAAACCTGCACCCACAATTGAGAATATAAGTACATGACTTCCTGAAATTGGTAAACCTAGAATTGTAGCGAGAAATATGACAATACTGGTTGATAATTCGATACTTAATGCATCAGAAGGTCTCATATCTATTAGATTTCTACCTACATTCTTGATCACTATTCTTCCAATAACAACAATTCCTAATGCTAAAACTACACCAGTTACTGCAACAAGAATAAGAGATAAACTATCATCCACTTGACCTGTTTCAATTAGACCATACATAATCCCTAGAGCATTTGCGGAATCATTCCCTCCTCTGCTTATCTGTGTCCATCCAACAATTGCTATCAGAAGAAAAGCAGATATTCTCTCTATCTTTTCTATTCTTTCCAAACCCCTCTGTATTCTTGCTAGAATTTTGTCTATAATGAATTTAAAAAATATCGCCCCTAGCATACCAAGAACTGGTGAAAGTACCCAACCTAGTGCTACCTCTCCTAGTGTTCTCCAATCCATAGAAGAAAGAAAGGAACCACCTTCTGTAAAACTCCAGACTACAGCAACTCCAAAAACAGAACCTACAACTGAGTGTGTTGTTGAAATTGGAACTCCTGTTGTAGAAGCTACTACTAACCAGATAGTCGTACTTATCAAGATTGCAAACAGCATGGAAATGCTAAAGGTTACATCAGCCCCAAGTAAATTCTCACCTATTGTTTTCCCTACTTTTTGAGAAAAGAACATTACTCCTACAAATGATAAAATAGCTGCTAGTACTATAACATACTTAGTTTTCAGAGATCGACTTCCCACAAGGGTTGACATAGTCTCATCATTCGCACCAATTCCAAATGAAAGTGCTACCATCAAAACTAAGAGAACTATGATAATTGGATCCATTTACTCAGCACCGATTATTACGTGGTTATATTGTATACTTATGAATTAGAATGAAAACACGATCAGCAAAAATCTCTGCTCTGTCAGCTGCTTCTACTAAATCCTTAATGAGAGATTCTACATATCGAAATTCTATGAATTCTTTTTGAACATCATAATTTTGTTTCTGTAGCTCCCATCTCTTCTCACGAATTGTTCTTCGTAGATTAGTTATGTTTGTGATGTGTTGTTGTGCTTTCTTGAAATCTTCAAGAACGGTTAATACCATTGCATGGACCTCAGAGCCAATTTGTCCACTTAGTTCAGCAATTTCCTTTATACCTTCTCCTAAAGACTTCTCCACCTTCTGATGATCCAAAGTTAATTTTCTAACTACAATCTCAACTTTGTCAGTTATCTTATCAATATTTTCAATAATTTGAATACGATCAGATCGTGAAAAAACCATTGATTCTCGAGTATAGAGTCTTTCAAAAAGCTGTTCTTTCACTCTGTCTTGCTTCTTCTCAAACGCTATTGTTTTTGCAGCTTCTTTTTCTGCTAGCTCAAAATCTCCATCAACATAAGCAATAACAGAACATTTCATTGATTGAAAAGCTTCTTCTGTTATCTTGCTATTCTCAACAAACAATTCGCTTAAGGTTTTCTCATATTTTTTCCTTGAGAAAATTTTTACCACCTTTCTTTTCAATGAAAGCTCAAATTATTAAGTTTTTCATCAAAAACTGATTAAAAGTCATAAAAATGTGTTTTTACTCTTATTTAATAGGATAAATTTTTATTTTCTTTTGCTTTTAGTATAACATTGAAATCCAGAAATCAATTTCTCAATCCTGTTTCAAAACTGATAGATAACAGCAGTTTTAGTTTGGAAAATAATGATTTTTGGTATTATATTTTGTATAGCCTTTTTCAAGAATCTAATCATACTGATGAATTAGATCTATTTTTTGAGAAATCCCCTTTATTCAGTTCAAAATTCAAGGATGCTGTTGGTTTCAAACCTCGTTTTTCTCTCAATGAATCTCTTTCTAGTTCATATCTAACTCCATTTCATCTATCTCTTTTTCAATTTGATACAGATTCAAAAAGTAAGGGACAATTTTTCACTCCTAAACCCATTTCTGAATTCATTATAACAAAATCAATCAAATATGTGTTAAAAGATCGTTCTAGGGAAGCAGGTTCATCTAATTTAGAGAGCTTGAGATATGCAGATATTGCATGCGGCACAGGAAATCTACTAATCCCACTTCTTACAAATTTATATGAAATTTTCTTACAAAACGAAGAAAATAAAAATGGTAATTTCTTGGAGTTAGTTTCAAAGAACATTTATTGTTTTGATATAGATCCTAATGCTGTTTGGATCAGTAAGCTTAGAACATTGTTATTCCTTTCTAACTATTTCCCAGACAAATCTCTTCCAACAGAATTGAATAATTTTCAGATAGGAAACTCATTGATTGATCCAGAATTCATAAAACAAAGATTTTCAGAGGAAGAAGAGTTCCAAACTCCACTGAAAGGATTTTACAAACCAATTCCTCTCTTAAGCAAGAACAATCTCTCTTTTGATCTAATTCTTTCAAATCCCCCCTATATGTGTTATGGACTTAGAAATGCTCAGAGATACCAAGCAGATTTCAAGAAATATCTAAGAGATAGATTCGTTTCAGCTGAATATAAATTAAGCTTGTATTCAATTTTCATGGAAAGGTCAATCGAACTATTGGATTATTTAGGGATTCTTGGAATAATCACTCCTGATTCGCATTTACTTGGGAGATACTACTCCAAAATCCGAGATTACCTATTGAACAACTCAGAGATTTTAGATATATCTCTACTCGGTTTTGAACCTTTTAGAAATGTAACATTAGGTAGACCAACAATTTCGTTCTTCAAAAAAATAGAAAATGAGAAAAAAACAGAAAAGAGAGATGCTTTCATTGTTAGATGGATACCTGATATTGAGTCTCTAGATGCTAAAAACTGGGAGGAACACACTAATTTTCAATCTAAATTTTCTTCATATCCTCATAACCGATTTCATCTTCTGTTCAATCACCAGGATGAGAAATTTATTTCCGATTGGAAAAATAGATCTAAATGTAGTATTAGTGATATTGCTTCAATTCATACAGGAGTTAGAAGTAAAGTAGGTAAAAATAACATTATTTCGAAATCAAATAAAGGAAAAACATGGAAAAGAGGCATAATCTCTGGGAGTCAGGTTAATTCGTTCTTCGTAGATTATCGAGGTGATTGGATAGATATTAATCCCACTATTCTATGGTCTGGAGGTTTTGAAAAGGATATAATTGAGAATCCTAAAATCCTAATTAGGCAAACTGGATTTCAGATAATTACAAGTGTCGACATAGAAGGTTACTATCATCTTAACAACTGTCATTCTCTTTCTCCAAAAGAAAAGGAATTCAACCTCTATGCTCTTTCTGTAGTTCTCAATTCAGATGAGTTTAGAACAGCTTACCACATTATGAGTATGGAAAAAGGTAGAGCTCTTGCTCAAGTTGATATTGAGTTCTTGCTAAAAATGCAAATTCCATTGCTAGATGATTCTCAGGAGAAGATACTTGAGAATTTTTATTTCAAACAGATGAAGATTATGAAAGCGAAAGTGAAGTCTATGAATTATTCATTGTTTGATTTAATAGATTTATAAAATCATAAATCGCATGAAGCAAAGTTAGAGATTTGTTTGAGAAGATTTAATTATAATATGTAGAAATTATAACTAAATGTCCAGTAATAAGAATTCAACGTGGATTAAAATTTCAGTAAAGAAATCTTCTGTTATAGTCCTAATCTTATTGCTGGTTGTCTCAACAAATGTGATCCTTGTTCAAAAAAGCAATGTGAGAATAGAATCAATTTCCACTGCAAACAACTACAAATCTAATTCTGACTTAATAGGCAATAGTCTACCCTCTGTGGATATAAAGAAATCATTTATCCTCCCAAATGAAACTTCTGTTTACAGAACTTCAGACAGCTTTGATGGTTATACACTGTTTGTTCTTGACAGATTCAACAAATATGGTAGCAGAGATCATTCAAGTGTCCTCATGGTTGTTGATATGGATGGAAATGTTGTTGCTGACAAACACCTTGGTAATCACATCATGGGCATATATGAAACTGCTCAATTCATAGATTCTAATACGGTTTTATTTGGATCCGAAACTGGAGCTAAGCTTTGGAATTTTTATTCAGATCAAATAACAGATCTAAGTATTCAAGGACATCACGAGTATGAATATAATTCAAATAATGATACAATATTTACATTTAACTCCCATATAATTGACATCGAAGGTACAGAGTATTTCTATACAAAAATCCAAGAATATACACTTGGGGGAGTTCTAGTATGGGAACTAGATACTAGTACTTTTATTGATCCAAGTCAATGGTGTCCTTACGAAGACACTTATTCAGATACGATTGGTAGCTACCCCGATATTACGCATGCCAATTCTATTTTTTATGATGCTGAAGAAGATATAATTTATTGTAATGTGAGGAATGTAAACACCTTTTACAAGATTGATCATACCACAAAAGAAATCGTTTGGGGGTTAGGTGAATGGGGTAATTTCTCACTTTTTGATAAAAATGGCAATCCTAAATCAAACCTTTTCTATCATCCGCATTCAGTTGAAAAATTAGATGATAACACTTTCATCTTATTTGATAACGACTATCATAATCAAACTGATATTTTTAATGGTGAATCAAGGCTCCTTGAAATTACTATTAATGAACAAACAAAGACAGCAAATGTCAGCTGGGATTGGATTGGAACCAGTGATTATCAAAGCAACATCTGGTCTGATGCAGACCGATTGCCAAACGGAAATAGACTGGGAACATTTGGAACTTATGGTCATGGAGGTTCATTGGTTTATGGTGCTCGTTTAACTGAAGTAAATGAAGAAGGGGATGTTGTTTGGGAGTATAATTTTGTAAATTCAGACTATTATGGTTATTCAGTTTACAGAGCAGAAAGATTTAGACTCTCTCCTACAATTAAATCTCCTAATGATACCTGGTTCTTAACGAGTGAAAGTGTAGACCTTACTTGGCAAACATGGTATGATTCGAGTATTGGAAACAAGATTAATGGTAGTTATGAGTTATTTGTTGACGAGATACTGACAGATTCTGATAATGTAACATTTGAACAATTCTGGAATCCTGCAAATATTTCAATTGATCTTGGAATTTATCCTGAAGGACAATATAATTTTACACTTGTAGTTTCAGACGATAAAGGTCATAAAAGCACTGAAATGATTCTAGTGAATGTTGGAGATTATTCTGTTAAGAGAAACGGTCCCGAAGAAATAGAAATAGGTGAAATTAACACTATTATAAGATGGAGTGGTTTTACAGTTTCTCCACTCTGGATGAATCTAACAATAGATGATGTATTAACACGTTCGGAAGAATGGAATGGTACAACAATAGAATATGATTTAGGCCCTCTTTCAGTTGGAATGCACAATATAACGTTACAGATTTTCAACAGTACAATTCTGTTATTCAATGATAGTTTTTGGATACAAGTTTATACAACAGCTCCTCCAGAAATTCTATCAGAACCAATAGATCAATCGATTGTATGGAATACATCACTTATGCTACAATGGGATATCTTTGATAATTCACCTAATTATTGGGAAATACTTGCTAATAATCTGGTTGTTAATTCAGATTACTGGACTTCAAAGAGTCTTCTATTGAATTGGTCTTTACCAACTTTCGACGAAGGCATATATAACATCACACTGAAAATAATAGATCGTGTTGGAATGATTAGAACCTCAACGGTCTGGATAACCATATCATCACCAAGTCCTCCTATTTTTGCATCAGAACCATATAATATTGATATTTATTGGGGACAAACTGGAATTACTTTAGTTTGGGAAGTGCATGGAGGTTCAAATTGGGAGTTCTTACAAGATGGAATGAGCATTCTTTCTGGAGATGTAACAAGCAAATTTATTGACTACTCATTTAATGATTGGTTCTCTGGTATATGGTTATTGGGGCTATATAATTTGACATTAGTAGTATATGATGACTTAGGAGAACAAGTATCATCTTCAGTTTTAATTAACATCCAAATTCAGCTGAGTGATCCTTATGTTGATGAGTTCATTGATTCAAAATCAGCTTATATTGAAAACGGGGAAAATTCAATAGGAGCTCCTGATGGAGTTTTTACAAAAATTTTCGCTGAATATGGAGCAGGTTATATTACACTTGATATGGGAGCAAGTGAAAACATACTGGATGGTACTGGAAATGATTTCCAAGTAATAGCATCAAGTGGAGAATATACTTGCTGGGTTGGAGAAGAAATTGATTCAGAGTTTGTATTGTTGGGTTTAGGAAGTGGCAATGTTCTTTTTGATCTTTCATCTGTTAGTCTCAGCTCAGTAAGATATGTAAGGATACAATATAATTCTGGAGGTTTTGTAGAACTCGATGCGATTGAAGCTATCCATTTCAATAGCCCAACAGAGGACAATGATAGTCCATCCATTAATAGTCCTTTAGATTTCTGGATTTGGGATAATCAATCCTTTATTCGATTTACCTGGGAAGCTTCTGATCCTACTCATTTTAATTATTCCATAGAAGTCAATGAAGAGATCTTTATGAGTGGATACTGGGATGGATCAGACATAGGATTTACTTATTTCTGGGAGACTGCGAAATTACACACCTTTACACTAACTCTGTTTGATGTTTTTGGAAATTCGGCAATTGATACTGTCAATGTAGATATTCGTGATTCAGATGTTAATGGATCTCCAATAGCCTATATTGCAGCTGTGCTGGGAATTATAGTCTTAGTTTTTATTCAGAAAAAACGTGGATTTAGGATTAAACATGAAAAATAAGAAGAAAGCTGTTGGAAAAATTACTGTATTTGCGTTTTTTATATTAGTAATTATATTTTCTTCACCAGTTCTATCTTCAAAAAAGATCGTTGAAGACATGGAAATATTCTCTGAATCATCAATTCTAACTAACAATGACTTTGGAAATTTCGATCCTTATGCAGATGATATTTATGATATATTTTCAATCTATTATACAGATGGGGAAAATGCACTAGGAGCTCCTGATGATGAGTTTGCAAGTATCTTTTCAGAATATGGGGCAGGTTACATCACACTTGATATGGGTAGATATGAGGAAGTGCTAAACGACACTGGAGATGATTTCAACGTCTTTGCAAATGGGGGGAATTACTCTTGCTGGGTAGGAAACGATTTAAGTTCGCCTTTTGTTTTCTTGGGGATAGTTACTGGGAATAGTAGCTTTGATTTATCTTCTGTTGGATATGCTTCTGCAAGATTCATTAGAATACAATATTGCAGTGGAGTGGTTATTGGACTGGATGCACTTGAAGCATTTTATTTCAACATACCTGCTGAAGATAATGAAATTCCGCTGATATCTGGTCCAAGTGATTTCTGGATATATGATAATCAAGATAATTATAATTTAACCTGGGATGCTACTGATACAACTCCCTACAAGTATTCAATTACTGTAAATCAAGAGGAAATAGTAAAAGAATATTGGGAAACTGAAACAATCGATTTTACCTACTTTTGGATTGATAAAAATCTGCAAAATGTTACTCTAGTACTCTATGATGTTTTTGGCAACAAAGGCTATGATACAGTATTGATAGAGATATTGGACACTCCAACGGAAAGAACTGGAAGTACCATTGTAGTATCTATTAGTAGCATATTAGGAATTATAGGGATTGCTTCTATTCTTAAGAAATTACAAAACAGATAATTCATCAATTTTAACCAACTTTTTCAACTGGATTTTATAGGTTGTATCCAACATTTTATAAATTTACTTTTGGACGAAAACAAGTGAAAAACTGTGTCATCTTCAGATAAGACAAAATATTCAAATGAGCTTGAAATACTGGTTAAAGCATCTAAAAGAGCTAGTACTGAGCTTCTTGCTTTAGCAAAGAAAGGTTTCAAGAAAACCTTCAAAAAAAATGATGACCCAGTTACAACAGGTGACCTTCTAGTCAATACAATTCTTCAAGAAGAATTATTCAACAATTTTCCTGATATCGCAATTCTATCAGAAGAGACTAAAGATGATTTTAAACGTCTTGAGAATGATAAAGTGTGGATAATTGATCCTATCGATGGCACTAAAGAATTCGTAGGACAGATACCAGATTATTCAATATCAGTCGCTTTAGTTGAGAACGGAGTATCCCAAATTGGATTAGTTCATAATCCTATGCGAAATGAGCTATTTACAGCAATTAAAGGATATGGAGCTTTTCTCAATAATGAACAAATTCATGTTAAACCTGAAATTGACAGCAAACTTACTTTCCTAGCAAGTAGATCAGAAATCAAACGTGGAGAATGGGAAATATTTGAAAATGAAGCCAATGTAATCCCAGTTGGTTCAATAGCTTACAAACTGGCGATGGTAGCAGCTGGAAGAGCAGATGCTACATTTAGTTTAGGACCAAAGAATGAGTGGGATATTGCAAGTGGTTGTTTACTCATTGAAGAAGCAGGTGGAATAGCTTCGGACTCGTATGGTGAGAGTTTTATATTTAATCAAAAAAACACCCTTGTAAATTCAATTGTTGGGACTTCAAAGGTCGCATCAAAAAAAGTATTCGAATTAATTAATAAGATGAGGAAATATCATGTCAGAAAACAATAAACTTGTTCCACCTCATGGTGGAGTTTTAGTGAATCAAGTAATAACTGATGAAAAGGTTCGCTTTGATTTAGTTGAAAAAGCAAAAACACTTCAAAAATTTAAACTAGATGAACATAGTCTAGCAGATTTAGAATGTATAGCTACAGGAGTTTATTCACCTTTAACTGGATTTCTAGGTGAAGAAGACTATAATAGCGTAGTTAAGAATATGAGATTGAAAGATGGAACAGTTTGGCCAATTCCTATAACATTAACAACAGATGATGACTTCGCCTCTACAATCAAAGTAGGTGATGAAATTGCACTAATGTGGGAAGAGATCCACATTGGATTAATGAAAATATCTGATATCTACAAACCAGACAAAAAGGAAGAAGCTCTAAGCGTCTATAAAACAGATGATTCAATTCATCCTGGTGTTGCAGCATTATATCAATCAGGTAGTGTTTATCTTGGTGGAAAAATAGAATTAATAGAAGATATCCCTCACAAAGAATTCAATGAATTTAGATTTCCTCCAAAGTTATCTAGAAAGATTTTTGCAGAGAAAGGCTGGGAGAAAGTTGTCGCATTCCAAACACGCAATCCTATTCATAGAGCACATGAACATCTACAGAAAATTGCTCTTGAATCTGTCGATGGACTTTTTGTAAATCCACTGGTTGGGTTCACTAAGAAAGATGATATTCCTTCCCACGTTCGAATGGAAACCTACAATGTTATACTGAATAATTATTATCCTAAAGACAGAACTTTTCTTGGAGTCTATCCAGCTAATATGCGATATGCAGGACCTAAAGAAGCAATTCTTCACGGTATCTCGAGACAAAATTATGGTTGTTCTCACTTCATTGTGGGACGTGACCATGCAGGCGTAGGAGACTATTATGGTACCTATGAAGCACAGGAAATATTTAATCAGTTCACTAAAGATGAACTCCATATTACTCCACTAAAGTTTGAGCATGCGTTTTACTGTAAGCTTTGTGAACAAATGGTTACTAAACGAACATGTCCTCATGGGAAAGATGCCCATGTTTTCTTAAGTGGTACTAAAGTCCGAGATATGCTCAATAATGGTGAGATGTTACCTCGCGAATTCACTCGACCTGAAGTAGCAATGATACTCATAGACTCAGTAAATAATAAGCGTGTTAAAGCTGAGCAGAAAGGTGTAACTGTTCTGTTTACTGGTTTGAGTGGTTCAGGTAAAACTACTATATCCAAAGTAGTTGCAGCTGAACTCAAGAAACGAGGTTACAATGTTGAACGTTTAGATGCAGATATAGTTCGTCAAAACCTCAGTAAAGGTTTAGGCTTTAGCAAGGAAGATAGAGATGAAAATATCAGACGAGTAGGATTTGTTTGCCACCTCTTAACTCGAAATGGTACTATAGCTTTAATGGCAAATATTTCACCATATATTTCTGTAAGAGAAGAGATCAGACAACGTATTGGTGACTTTCTTGAAGTCTATGTCAGCTGTCCTGTGGAAGTTTGTGAAACTCGAGATTTGAAAGGATTATATGCTAAGGCACGTGCTGGTGAAATAACTGGTTTCACTGGAGTGGATGATCCTTACGAAGAACCTCAACATCCAGAAGTAACTTGTGAAACTGACAAAGAAACTGTTGAGGAAAGCGTTCAAAAAGTTCTAGACAAGCTTGTTGAACTAGGTTATGTTCAACCCCTCAAATTAAAGGAACCAATATAATTCCTTTTCTTTTTTATATCTCTTTTCAATCATTTTTCTTATCGTGTAAGGACAGCAGATATAATAATGAAAAGTGAAATTAACAGTAGTGATATTCCAGTAAATAACGAAACTTGTTTTCCTTTCATTTTCCCTTTCAGATAATTACCTATTAATGCTCCTAGAGGTAATAATACAGCCAAAATTGCGAAAATTACCCAATCTACATTTCCTAATGCTATATGAGTAATTCCTCCAGCAAATGTCTTTATCACGATAATAAACAGTGATGTCCCAGCTGCAACTAAAGGAGGTAGACCGAAAGCTAAAATCAAAAGAGGTGTTTGAATCCATCCAGCGCTTATACCGAATAATCCTGACATAATTCCAAAAGCTGCACCTGTTAGGAATACAATTATTATACTGATATCGTGAACTTCTTCTCCTACTTTCACTTTCATCGTTGGTTTTAATGAGAATATTTTCAACCAAACTCTTTGTTCGGTAGATTCTTTATTTTCTTCAGATATGCCATTTTCTATATTTGCGATTTGAAATGCATGGACTACCATTCTTATACTGAAGATTAGAGCAAGTATACTGATTGTAATTACTACAGCTAAATCTGATATTCGCTTTATTACAAAAATCCCAGCTATTGTACCTGCTGTCATCGGAATAGCGAAAATTAATCCTATACGGAAGTTAATTTCCTTTCTTTTCCACGCAGCCAGAGTCCCAACTAATGCAGGAAAGAAGATTGCTAGAAAAACTGTTCCAACTGCAAAATTTGCATGTATAGAGAAGATAAGTATTAAACTTGGAACTAAAAACACTCCTCCTCCAAATCCAGCAATTACACCAATAATCCCAATTATTAGGGCTAGTGCACCAATTATCACCAAATCCCAAGGAGCGCCTACTGCCATATGAAAATATTCCTCCAATTTTTTTAAAGCTATCGTTGAGCTTAATTCATACCTCGATTTAGGACTTAATATCCAATACCTACAAGTTTAACGTTCTCAAAATTAGTATTTCGGAACTCTTCCCACATCTGCTTTGTATCAATTAGAACTAGTTTTTTATTCGATATTTTTTCTATTTTATCAGGAGTTAGCTCGACATAGTCTTTGTGATTGGTTAATAGAACAATACAATCCGCATTCTTTATGGCTTCATAAACATCTTGTTCAAATTTGATATCCAATAGATTATCAATTTCCTCCTTATAGAACAAAGGATCAGTTAGTACTAGGTTAGGTGTTCTATCTTTCAGTTCTTTAACAATATCAAAAGTTGGTGAATTTCTTGATTCTTTCACTCCACCTCTGAATGCTAAACCCAAGAGAACAATTGTAGCATTTTCTAATTTCTTACCAATTAGTTCCAAGCCTTCCTTTATTTTCTCAATTACGACATATGGTTGTGAGGAATTAATTTTTCGACCAGTTTTCGTCAAATTGAGATTAATTCCTTTTTCTTCTGCAAGTTTTGTAAGAAAGTGAGGATAAACAGGAATACAATGTCCCCCTACACCAGGTCCGGGTCTATGAATGTGACTATATGGCTGACTATTTGCTGCATCTATGATTGAAGAAATATTCAATCCTAATACTTCAGTAATTTTTGCAAATTCATTTGCTAAAGCAATGTTTACATCTCTATAAACTCCTTCAAACACTTTGACTGTTTCTGCAGCTGTCATTGATGACATTCTTATTGTTCCTTTTTCTGCAAAGAGAGAATAAAATTCATCCATAAAATCTAAGCTTTTTTCATTGACTCCACCAATGATTTTAGGATATTTATTCTGAACATCTGCTAATACTGTTCCACTCGCTGTTCTTTCTGGTGAATATCCCAAACCAAAATCTTCCCCCGCGATCAGATTAGATTTCTTCTCCAATATAGGTCTAAAAACACCATTTGTTGTACCAGAAGGTAATGTTGTTTCTACTATCACAAACTGTCCTTTTTGCAAATTACGACCTATTTCTTTCATCAGATTATTGAAATTTGTAAACAGAGGATTGTTTTTTTCATCTAGAAGTAAAGGAATAATCACTATAATGATATCAGCTTCACTTAGAGCATCTTCTATGGAAAGAGTACAAGTAAATCTAAATTCCTTTAAACCCTTATTGACCCCTTCAAGAACTCCTGGTTCTTCCAGAATTGGAGGATTTCCATCATTAATCATGTCTACTGTTTTCGGATTACTATCTACTCCTATTACACTAAATCCCGATTCTAGCAATATCACTGAAATTGGCAATCCCATTTTTCCTTGTCCAACTACAGCTATGGTAAGGTCTCTCTTTTCTAGAAGCTTAGTAGCTTCATTTTTTGCAAGGCCATAGAATTTCATTTAGCTCAACAAATGGAAAGAAGTTTTTGTTAATTTAAAAGTTGTTAATTAACATCTTTACTGAACTAAAACAGTAAAAGAAAACTCATTGTATTTATTTAAACCATCTAACTACTTCAAAGGCTTCTGCGTATTTTGATTTTGTTTGTGTTCCTCTTACATTAGCAAGCCCATAAACATAATCTCGGCTGAAATATTGTCTATTAAGAGATATCTGTGATTGATACTTTGATAGCATCTCACTTTTCATCTCTACATGTTTTTCTTCAAGTTCTACAAACAACTGAGCACTAAAATTTGAGAGATTCCATGGTTGCTCGAAACAGATAATAGAAGAACTAGTTTTAAAGGCTCTTACCATTTCAACAGCTACTGTATTGTGATCTTGATGATAATCATGTAAAGATGGACCAATGACAATATCAGGGGTAAAATCCTTCCTTATCTTTACTAGTTGTTCAAGTATTTCTTGTCTATGATCTCCCAAATTCCTCACTTTATAATTCTCAATTTGATGATTGATTTTTGAAGAAAATCTTTCATTCAATAGCGAGATAACTTCCAGAAACTCATTTTTTAGAGTATTCTTATCCCAATCTGACGGTAATGAATCTTCTGCTATTGAAAATGCTATCCAATAAACATCATAGTTATTTTCGAGTAGTTTACAAACAGTAGCTCCTGCTCCTAATTCTATATCATCAGTATGTGGACTTAATAAGAGAACCTTAGACATTTTGAAACCTAATGTTGGATAACAAAAATAGTATTTTAGTTTTGTCCATGAATAAAGAGTATAATGAACATTCAATGTTAACCATAATAGATAAATAAACCTCTGTTGTTCTTAATTCAGCGAAAGAATTAGTAAGGTAGTAGTTTCTTATGAATAATATTCCATTATTTGAGATGTATTGGGATGACTCTGATATTGAAGCAGTTACAAAAATCCTAAAATCTGGTAGAAATTGGGCTATAGGTGAAGAAATTTCTATTTTTGAGGAACAGCTTGCAAAATACTTCGAAAGAGACCATGCTATTGTATTTAATTCAGGTACTTCTGCCTTGCATGCAATTCTATTAGCTTACGATATTGGAAAATCAGACGAAGTTATTGTTCCATCCTTCACTTTTATTGCTACAGCAAATTCTGTTAAAATGGTTGGAGCAAAACCTGTTTTTGCAGATATTGAGACAGAATGTTTTGGATTAGATCCTGAAGATGTTTTACAGAAGATAACTCCAAAAACCAAAGCAATAATACCTGTACATTATGCAGGAAGTCCATGTAAAATTAGAGAACTAAGAGATATAGCTGAAGATAAGAATGTTATTTTAATCGAAGATGCTGCAGAATCTTTTGGAGCAACTGTTGGTGATCAAAAAGTGGGATCTTTTGGTGATTCAGCTATGTTAAGCTTTTGTCAAAATAAAATAATAACCACAGGTGAAGGTGGTAGTATAGTGACTGATTCTCAAGAAATTGCTACAAAATTAAAGCTTGTCAGATCGCATGGTAGAACTGATGATTTATCTTATTTTACATCTGCAGATAGTTTAGATTATATACAGCTCGGATACAATTTCAGATTATCAAATATTTTGGGAGCTTTGGGTATATCTCAACTAAGAAAGGTTGATAAAATTATAGAGATGAGAAAACAAAAAGCGAATTACTATACATCCTTACTTGAAGAGATTGATAATATTTCACCATTCTTATCTCCTGAAGATTATAGTCATGTTTATCAGATCTACACTGTTTTAATAGAAAATGGAAATCGAAAAGAGCTAATCGATTTACTAACTAAAAATGGTGTGGGAAGCAAAATCTATTTTGAACCAATACATTTAACTAAATTCTATAGAGAACAGGGATATAAAGAGGATACTCTTCCTGTAACTGAAAGGATTTCAAAAGAAGTGCTATCGTTACCGATGTATCCGACTATATCTAATGAACAAATTTCATATATCGTATCAATATTAAAGAGATTTAAGAGTGAAAAATAATGATAGAAGATGCAAAAAATCAGGTTGTCCTTGTAACTGGTGGAACAGGATCTATTGGAGCTGAAATTGTAAAGAAACTACTAAAATCAGATGTAAAGCAGATAATAGTTTTTAGTAGGGACGAAATCAAGCAGTTTTACTTAGATAAAGAAGTTCAATCAGATAAGTTGATCACTTATATCGGAGACATTAGAGATATTCAATCACTTGAGAGATTATTCTCATCATATAAAATTACTCAAGTATTTCATGCAGCAGCAATGAAGCATGTTGTTGTAGTTGAAAAACACCCCTTTGAATCAGTTTTAACTAACTTAGTTGGTACACAAAATCTTTGTGATGTTGCCAAGAAATATGGTATAACTAGATTCATTACAATAAGCACTGACAAAGCTGTTAATCCTTCTAATGTTATGGGAGCAACCAAATTTATTGCTGAAAGAATCACTTTGAAAGCAGGATATACTTGTGTTAGATTCGGAAATGTTGCTAACTCTCGAGGTTCAGTTATTCCTGTTATGATAAAATCTCTAGTTAAAGACAAGAAGATTACCGTCTCAGATCCAAATATCACTCGATTCATTATGAAAATCTCTGATGCTGTAGATTTAGTTCTAAAAGCAGCTTCGATAACAAAAGGTGGAGAAATTTATATTTTGAAGATGAAGGCTGTAAGGTTAGGAGATCTAGCCAAACTGATTCACAAAAAAGTAGCACCAATGCTTAACTTATCTCCAGAAGAGATAGAAGTTAATGAATTAGGCTTAACCACTGGTGAAAAATTACATGAAGAATTACTAAATGTTGAAGAAATGCATCACATTTCTGAAGTAGAGGACATGTATGTAATTAAACCTGCAAGTTACTTCTTTGATGAACAAGTTTCCCAAAAATACTATTCTTCTGATAGAGCTGATAAAATATCTGAAGAGGATCTTTTAGATATCATAAAGAATTACTTGGATAACAATAATCAGATCTGCAGTGAATTCTAGGAGGTTAAGTTTTGCAAAAAATACTCGTCTTTGCTCCACATCCAGATGATGAGGTTTTGGGTGTAGGGGGTACCATAAAAAAGCATTCCTTGAATGGTGATAAGATAAGAGTTGTAGTTCTAACAGAAGGAGTGTCAGCACAATATTCTGATCCTAAAATGCTAGATGTTAGAAGAAATGCTTGTCGTAATGCTTGTCAGATTCTTGGTGTAGATTCTATAGAGTTTTATGATACACCAGATACGCAAATGGACAAAGTAGGAGTTCTAGAAATAGCCAAAATTGTTACTGCAGAAGTAGACAAGTTCTTACCAGACGTGGTTTATACAACTCATTTAAGTGAACTACACGTGGATCATCGTTTAACTTACGAAGCAGTTTTAGTTGCCACAAGACCTCATAGAGAACACATGGGGAAAATTAAGATTTTAGCATATGAAACTGGGATAATACGAGCTGAAGGATTTAGACCTGAGCATTATACCGATATCACAGATACAATGGATATAAAAATAGAAGCCTACAAGAATTATGGTTCAGAAATTGAAGAATATCCTCATCCCCGATCTTTGGAAGCTATCGAAACATTAGCAAGATATCGAGGAATTGAAGCAGGTGTTAAATTCGCTGAAGGGTTCATTCTAGTTAGAGGATTTGAGTGAAAATATCTTAAAATTCCGTTTACAATAGTCAAAACCTCTTCTTACCGTAATAGATATATAAAACTTCAACTCTTTTTAGTTCAATGGTAGATTTAGTAATCATTGGAGCTGGAGGATTCGGCAAAGAAACTGCTGAAATTGCCAAAGTTATTGCAGGAACAGATACTAAACTGTCAGTTCTGGGTTTTGTGGATGAAGATTCAAAAAAACACGGAAAAACAATTAATGGTTTGCCTATTTTTGGAAATCTAGAATGGATAAAAACTCGAGAGAAAGAAACTCATTTCATTTGTGCCATTGGTGATCCCATCATAAAGAGGATCCTTGTTGAAAAAGCTTTAAAGCTTGGGTACAAACCTTACACTTTAGTCCATCCCTTCACAAATATCCATTCTGATGTCAAGATAGGTGAAGGTACAGTCATATGCCCTGGTGTGACAATTACTACAAACATAGAAATCAGAAATCATGTTATCATCAATCAACTATGTTCAATCGGTCATGATACAATAATTGAGGATTATGTAACAATAAATCCATTAGCATCTATTAGTGGAGAGGTTCATCTTAAGGAAGGTGTTTTCATTAGCACAAGTACATCTATTCTGGATGGTTTAACAATTGGAGAATGGTCGATTCTAGGAGCTGGAGCATG
>JAEOTK010000120.1 GCA_016839875.1 Candidatus Heimdallarchaeota archaeon | reverse complement strand
ATCTTTTTGGCCATGTAATGGAAGTTCACAATCAAACAACAGAAAAGACGAATTGGTTAGCATATATTTACGGATGGATCGCAGGTATGCTTCCATGGTTAGTAATCTCATTCTACTTTGGTAGAGCTGCAGCTGATGCAGAGGGAATGCCATGGTTTGTACCAGTTATTTATGTAATTCAGTTCTTACTGTTTATGTCTTTTGCATTCAACATGCTTTTACAATACAAACAAGTTGGAAAATGGAAAGATTATCTTTATGGAGAAAGAGTATATCAAATACTTAGCTTAGTTGCAAAGACTCTACTTGCATGGTTAGTATTTGCAGGAGCTCTTCAACCAGGATAATAATAATTCCACTTATTCTCTTTTTTCTTTAATTTTTTTCAATATTCATACAAAGATTTAGACAATCCTAAAGAAATTACAAAGAAAGTCAATTTTGTAGAAACGGTTTTTGTAATAGAAGTTTTCATAAGTGTTTAAACATTTGAAAGAAAGAGGTTGATAAGAGATGTATATTGATACACACCTACATTTAGATGAACCTTGGTTGACAGATGAAAAACTTCGTCAGAAAACTATCAAGGATATAACAGAAAATAAAATTGTTACTTGGGCTCAAGCATGTGACTTAAAAGGGTACCTTAAGATAGTTGAGTGGGCTAAACAATCAGAATATATTTTTCCTTCCTTTGGGATATTACCCTGGTACGCTAACGAATGGACGGATAAATTAGATGAAGTTGTTAGATATTGTAAAGAAGCTCTAATGCTTGGAGAAATAGGATTGGATGAAGCTAGTAGTAGAAATAAAGCAAATACCAAAGAACAGGAAGCTTTGTTTGCAGTATTTCTTGAAGAAGCAGAAAAGAACAATAAGATACTGAATTGTCACTTTCGTGGGGGATTAGAAAGGAGAGGTTTGGAAGTTTTAAATAGCTATAATGTCAAAAAAGCTATATTCCATCATTATTCCGGTCCTACTGAAATGATAGACGAGATCAACGATAATGGTCACTACATCTCATACGGTGCCCCAAGTTACTACTATCCATCTAAAAAATTGAAAGAATATCTTGCTGAGAGATTACCAAAAATCAGTGATGATCTACTTATTATTGAAATTGATGTTCTGCCAAGAGGTGAATCATACAAACCACCTTCAGCGATTATTCCAAAGATTTTCAAGACACTCGCTAAAGCAAAAGGAACTACTCCAGAAGAAATAGAAGCTATGAATCATAGAAATGTGCTAAGAATGGTTAATGACGATCCGAATCTAAGAGATATGGTTAATTTGTTAAAATAGAATATAAAGAACATAAAGAAATTTGATTAAGAAAGGTTTTTGTTTACTTTTCTAAAAATCAATAATCTTTTTTTCTCTTCTATGAATTTAAACAAATTATTTTTAGTCATCTCATCTATCAAATCTTCTTTTGATTTCCAAGATTTTTGGATTGCTATCGTACCTTCTTGTCTTAAGATTCTATGTAGTTCCAAATTTACGCTATCTAAGATGTCCATGAGAGAATGAATAGTTCCAAAGATGAAAGCCAAATCTAGACTGTTATCCATTAAATTTGTCTTTGCTACATCAGTAAGTGTTGCTTTTACATTTTTAACACCAGATTTTTCTATTTTCTTTTCAACTTTCTTTATAGCAAAAGGATTGATATCGATGGCATACACTAGACCTTTTTCACCAACTATTTTAGCAGCAGGAATAGTAAAGAAACCAGGACCACAGCCTACTTCTAGAACTTTGTCATCTGCTTTTAATCCAGCTGGAATAAGAAGTTGATCAGCATCCATAAACAATCCATACATAGTATCATGCATAAATGAAATACACCAAAATTCAATTCTATCGTGAAGTGACATTTTTACACCGAACATTAACAGCCATGAATCGTTATAAATCTAACACAATGACCGTATGAAAATCTACTAGAGAAGTACTTAGATGCCAGATATATTTTAATACTAAAATCCAATAATTTCACCTATGTCAGAATTAAATATGGACAAACCTGTTCTAATCACTGGAGCTAGTACCGGAATTGGCCGAAAGACAACAGAGTTACTCATTGATAAAGGAAAGAAAGTGTATGCTTGTGCAAGAAAAGAGAAAGATATTACAGATTTGAATGAATTACCAAATACAACTGCTTTCCAGCTAGATGTAACTAATCCAGAGCAGATATCAAAAGTTGTACAACAGATTAATGAGATAGGTGGAGGTCTTTATGGAATTGTTAACAATGCGGGTATTGTTAATCTTGGACCTATATACTCACATGCTGAAGAAGCAGTAATGGAGATTTTTGATGTGAATGTGTTTGGAGTTCAAAGGGTAACAAATGCTATGTTACCTTTCTTATTTGATTCAGAAGGAAGGATTGTTAACATAAGTTCAATTAGTGGTATATTAACAGGTCCTTTTCATGGATTGTATAGCATGACTAAACATGCTTTAGAAGCATATTCTGATGCGCTTTATGGAAATCTAGCTGAAGCAGGAATCAAAGTTAGTATTGTTGAGCCAGGGGATTACAAAACAGGGATTGGAAAAACATTACTCGAAAAAAGAAAAGTGGAAAAAAAAGAACTGAGAATTTTCATGACTGATGAACAAAGAGAAATGCAACTCAAAGAGTTTGAAAAACATCTGTCTGGACCAAGTCCTTATCCTGAACCCATTGCTGTTGCTGAAGCAATATACGATGCGCTTTATTCCGATAATCCAAAACCTAGATATCTTGTGACAGATAATCAACAACAGACTGAATGGGTAATCAGAAAGATGTTTCAAGAGCTAACTCAAATGAATTTCAATCATAAACATAGTTACGAAAGAGATGAACTAGTTCAGATGTTAGATGAAGCTCTCAAAGCAAGATCAGATGAATTAAAGAAATAAGAGATACTCACAAAGCTAAATAAAAAAAACTTCAAACTAATTCTTTTAGATAAAATTTAAGAATTCTTGAGCTTCGATTATCTCATGAAAGAAAAATATGAGAAACTGCTTAGTTTATACAAAGAAGCACTCATTGTAGAAGAGGTTCTTATGTTGCTCTATTGGGATAGAGATGTAACTATGCCTAAAGGAGGAGTTAAGCAGAAAGCTGAACAAGTGGCATATTTATCACAACTTGAACATGAGAAAAGAATAAATCCAGAAATTAGCAAGCTTTTAAAAGAAATTCAAGAACATCCAGATTTTGATAAACTTACAGAACTAGAAAAACGCAATGTATTTCTCATTAATAGGCAATACTATAAAATTGTCAATGTCCCACCAGAATTTGTTGGAGAATTTAATAAGCAATGTGTTATAGCTAATGATGCTTGGGAAAAAGCTAAAGAAGAATCTGACTATTCTATTTTTCTACCTGAATTGAAAAAGATGATAGAATTTAATAGAAAATATGCTCATTTTCTCAATCCTGATATTGATCCCTATGATGCTTTGATAGATTATAGTGAACCTGGGATGACACAAGAAGAATTTGAAAGAATAGTCAATCCACTCAAAGAAGCAACTGTTCAATTATTAAGAAAATGTATGGAAGCAGAGAAACAACCAGATCTTTCTATACTTAATAGAAAAGTTCCCTTGGATATTCAGAAGAAGTTAAACTTGGATGCTGTAAAATTGATAGGATATGATTTGAATAGAGGAAGACTTGATGAAACAGTTCATCCTTTTACTACTGGAACTTATGATGATGTAAGAATAACTACAAAGTATTTTGAAAATAATATGCACAGTGCTTTCATGAGCACCTTGCATGAAGCAGGTCATGGTACATATGAACAAAATGTTGGCAAAAACGGAAGGTATCAACCTGTGGGGATGTGGTGTAGTGATGGTATTCATGAGGGATGCGCTAGATTCTATGAAAATATCATCGGTCGAAGTAATTCTTTCTGGAAGTATTATTATCCTAAATTAAAAGAGATTACAGGAGACATCTATACAGATATTCCTCTAGATGAATTTATTTTTGCCATTAACAGAACTAAACCTTCAGCAGTAAGGACAGATGCTGACGAATTAACTTACAATTTACATATTATCCTAAGATTTGAAATAGAACGCGATTTAATTAATCGAAGACTAGAAGCTGAAGATATTCCAAAAGTATGGAATAAAAAGATGAAAGATCTTCTCAATTATGACGTTCAAAATGATGCAGAAGGAGTTCTACAAGATATTCATTGGTCCGATGGTTTAATGGGATATTTCCCAACTTATACCTTAGGGAACATTTTTGGTGCTCAAATCTTCTTTCAGTTGAAAAAAGAAATTCCTGATTGGGAAGAAAAAATAGAGAAAGGTAATCTCAAAGCTGTTTTAGATTGGTTTAGAACCAATGTTCATGAAAAAGGAAATACTAAAGATTCAACTGAAATGGTAAAAGAAATAACAGGCAAAGAAGTCTCTTCAGATTATATAGTAGAATATCTTCAGGAGAAATATTCAAAACTCTACAATCTCAATTAATAATAGGAAACTACAATTATGGTGAGTTAATGAATGAGGAAATCATAACTCCTTATTTAGATGAGGAAATTAGTCTCTCACGCATAACTCCTTTTCATGTTTTTTTTGAAGTAATCAAAACTACTGCCTGGAAAAGATTAGCTCATCATCCTACCTGCAGTCAATACAGAAATCATTACTTTAGTATAGGGAAAATAAAACTATGTGTTGGTTGTACTAGTTTGTATTCCTCAATAATAATCTCACTGATTATCTATCTCACAATTCCTAGTGTTTTCAGAGATATCCCAAGAATCCTAGCAATATTATTTCTATTTGGCTGCTCTTCAGCTCTTATTCATTTTCTCGTGAGGCCAAAAAGAAAAATCATGAAAACCATTTTTAGAGCTTCTGCAGGCATAGGAATATCTGCTTATTTAGCGATAATCATATTTCTTCGACTTTGGTGGCTGCAACTAATTTTGTTTTTGATTCTCTTAGCGGGTTTTTTCCTTTATGGAATGATAAGAGGAAAAGGCAATAATATGAAAAAATGCAATAGTTGTCCATTACACACCGCAGAAATCCCATGTAATCCAATCAAAAACACAAATATTAGAGTAAGGAAAATAAATGACTTGATTTCTAAAGAAATGAAAAGGAAAGATCTCTCAAAATAGATTATTGAACCAATCGTAGACATATCTCCATAGATATTTCAGGTAAGTCTTAACATCGAAATCTGAAGGCTGTGAGTCAACAGTATCTGCAGAAACATTGTTTCCACAACTACTACAGCAGTTACCACAAGCATTGCAATCATCAAAACAACCAGAACAAGTTTGCTCACATGAAAGACAGCAATTAATACTATCACAACAACGACCAAAACAATTAGAACAAGCTTGTGTAAATGCAAGTACAGCTGTGACAATAATTGCACCTGCAAGTACAGCACCAGCTACTGATACTGAAACAATGATTATTATTCTCTTTTTTCTTCTTCTTTGCTCTTCCAATTCCATTTCTGGTGTTAAAACAGGTTGTTGAAATTGTTCTATAGGTTTATCTTCGTCCATTAATCACTCTATGTTCTTATTTCTTAAAAATTTTACTGGTTTTTTTGAAATGCAGCTTATTTTAATAGGGGAAAAAAAATCAGATTATTAGGAATTACAAATGGAAAATAGAAGGATAATAGTTACAGGCGCAAATGCAGGAATTGGAAAAGCAACAACTGAAGGTTTAGCAAAATTGGGAGCCAATATAGTGATGGTTTGTCGCAATAAAAAGAAAGGAGAAAAAGCACTCAAAGAGATACAGGAAACTACAAGAAACAAAAATCTTGATTTGATGATTTGTGATTTTGCTTCCTTAAAATCTATTAATGACTTTGTTAGAGAATTCAAAACAAAATATGATAAATTAGATGTTCTGGTAAATAATCATGGTGCAGTTTTCCT
The DNA here is from genome assembly GCA_016839875.1 of Candidatus Heimdallarchaeota archaeon. Next base: position 1,430 of record JAEOTK010000120.1, on the reverse strand, counting down.
AACAAAATCATACACAGAGGATAATCTAGAATCAACTTTTGCAGTTAATCATATTGGATACTTTAGTCTAACGCTTCAATTATTAGAACTACTGAAAGCAGGAACTAAGCCGAGAATTGCTAATGTTGCCTCAAGCTCTAGCTACAAAGTCAAAAACTTAGAAATTAATGATTATAATTGGAAGAAAAGAAGATATTATCTGATGGATGCTTATGCAGAATCTAAACTGTACAACATTATGTTTACTTTCTACCTTGCTGAAAAACTGAAAGAAACTAACATCACCGTTAATTGTTTACACCCAGGATATGTAAAAACAAAAATAGGTTTGAACAATCCTTTTCTCAAACTTCTAACACCTCTTGTAAAAATGGGAGGAATGTCTTTAGAAGAAGGAGCTAAAACATCACTTTATGTTATAACATCTTCTGATCTTAACAATGTAACAGGTAAATTCTTTGCTAAAATGAAAGAGAAGAAACCAAATGATCTTGCATTCGATAAAGAAAAACAAAAAGAACTATGGGACATAAGTTTGAAAATAACAGGATTTCAATCTCTGGAATTCTAAAATCAATACATTCTGTATGATTCATTATGACTGCTCTTTTATGAAATCATACAACCTTCTTTTTGAAGTTTTTACTAATTCTTCAAATCCTTCGATATCCATAGGTTTTACCAAAGGAAAATCATCTCTTGATTCAAGAGCTTCTTTTGAATTTCCTTCTTCTACAAATTTCTTCATCCAAGCGATACAGTATTTATAATATTTAATCTGATTTAATATTTCATTCTTATCTGTTATTCTTCCATGACCAGGAATAATCTTCTTGGGAGATAATTTCAACATCTTTTGATATACTTCTGACCATTTAATAATATCCGCATTTGGATCTCCAAAAAATGGAGTAACACCACTAAAAAGTAAATCTCCAGTTATAAGAATCTCCTCTTCAGGAATGAAGATGTAACTACTGCCAGAGGAATGCCCGTCTCCTTGATAGATTTCAATTGTGATATTTTCATCTTTTATTTGGTATTCCTTCTCGAATGTTTTATTTGGAAATACTATCTTAAAATCAGCAAAAACCTCTGGTTCTTCTTTTTTCATTTTATCTATATTTTCTTTAGTCCAATAAGTTGTTAAGTAACTTTTCATATCTTCAAGAGCTGCTTGTGAGGAAATAATTTCACAATCTTCAAATGCTTGGTTTCCAAAAACATGATCCCAGTGCTGGTGAGTGAGGATTAATTGCTTGACTGGGAGTCCTAATAGAGTTTCTGCTTCTAAACGTACTTTTTGAGCAGTAATTGGTTCTCTTCCAGAATCGATAAAAACAAGCCTATCTTTTAGTTTGATAACTGTTATATGTCCTTCATAAACGGGAGTACAATAATCCCAAACAGAATCTGAAATTTTATCAAGT
>JAEOTK010000119.1 GCA_016839875.1 Candidatus Heimdallarchaeota archaeon | reverse complement strand
TAGCTGAAACAAACACATGGGATACGATCTGGGATATAATCTTGACAGTAATTGTATTAGCAGTCCTACTTGGATATTTCACAGTCTTTGCTTTAGACTGGTTTTCAATAGGACCACCAATCTTGGGACCATTATTCCAAAAAATTGTTGTATTTGCTGAAATACTCGCTTTGTACTTCATAGATAATAAAGATGTTTAAGATAAGCAACTAATTTTTTTTTCTTTATTTTCATCTACTATAGGTGGATTTCTCAGCATTTGGAAGCACTAAATTCTAAAACCATTGAATTTCCATCACTTAGATTTTTTTTGCTTTTTTTATCCAAAAAATGCTTGAGCAATTTCGTAAGTTTCTTTATCAACTACTTTTGATTCTTTTACACCCTCTACTAAAGGTACTGATCGAACCTTAGTTCCTTGTAGAGAGGTCATCATACCAAATTGTCCATCATGAACCATGTCTATTGCTGCTATACCGTACTTTGTTCCTAACACTCTATCATATGCTGTAGGTGTCCCACCGCGTTGAATATGGCCCAGCACAACAGCTCTAGATTCTATCCCGCTCCTCTTCTCTATCTCTTTAGCTAAAAGATCTCCAATACCACCTAAACGGACATTTCCGAAATCATCGGTCTCTCTTGTCTGAATATCCCATCCCTCTTCCTGAAGTTCAACACCTTCAGCTACTACTACAATGGAGAAGAACTTCCCCCTATTCATCCTAAGTTGAATTTTGTTAATTACATCCTGTATCTCAAAAGATTGTTCAGGAATAAGTACATAATCAGCTCCTCCAGCAATACCTGCATGAGTAGCTATCCATCCTGCATGACGACCCATCACTTCTACTACTATACATCTGTGATGCGATTCAGCAGTTGTATGCAACCTATCTATTGCTTCCGTAGCGACCGATACAGCTGTATCGAAACCAAAAGTCATATCTGTAGCACTAATATCATTATCTATTGTTTTGGGTACACCTACTACGGGTATTCCAAACTGATGAAGTTTAACTGCTACTCCTAATGTGTCATTCCCCCCAATAACTATAAGCGCATCGAGTCCAAGTTCTTTGAAATTATTGATAACTCTTTCATATCCTCCCTCTTCTTTCTCAGGATTGGTTCGTGACGAACCTAGGATTGTTCCACCAAGGTGTAATATACCAGAGAAATTTTTTCTCTCTAAAACAATATAATCAAGTGATATCAAGCCAGCCCACCCATTCATCAGACCAATGAATTCATCATCATAGTGACCTATTCCTTTTTTCCCAATAGCTCTTATCACAGCATTTAAACCCGGACAGTCTCCTCCACCAGTTAAAAGACCTATTTTCATACAATCAACCTTCAACTTCGTTATTATAAGAACTTCCGTAAGTGAGAAGATTATTACTTCTAAGAATATAATTGATTTCTGATATGATTACAAATTTCTGGAAAAACTATTTGTATAGCTCTATGAACAAATCTTTTGAGTAATCTTTGAAATAGAAAGCAAACTACAATCTTCTTATGAAATTTAATAATCTATGTGCAATTAATTTCGTTTCAAGAAAGAAAAACTGATTATCTCTTTCTTCCTATTTTTTTATTTTTTGTAGAAAATTCTCTACTTCAACATCTGATTTAAGAATGATGATTTGAGTATCGTTTGCATATTCTTTTAACATTTCTAAAATATATTCTCTATACTCCTTATGAAACAAAACTATAACTTCTTCAGCTTCTTTTATGAATTCAAGTGGATATCTACAACCTTCTGTGACATAAGGATTAGGACAATCTATATCTTCCTTCATTCTTTGGAGACTTCTTTGTTTACATTCTTTTAATGGAGTATCAAGGAAGATTATTGTATCTGCTCTCGAGAAACGTTTTGGATAGGAAGATTTGTAAGCAACACCATCAACAATCCATGAGTCTTTTCTTATTATCTCATCATGTTTAGCAATAAATTCTTCCTCAGCAGTTCTTTCCCAGTTTTTTTTCCAGAGAATTTTGTCTAAATGAAAAATCGGTATGTTTGTTATTTTATTTATTTTTACTGCTAAAGTTGACTTACCTGCTGCTGCATTCCCAATCACTACGATTCGTTTCATCAGAACACTTCAAGCAAGAGAGAAATTAAAACACTAAAAAATACTTCTCTTTCACTCGCAATCTTTTTAAAAGCAGAAAATATTTTACTTTTTGATATGTCTGAGATATACTGTCCTGGTTGTGGAGAAGTACATAAATCGAGAAAGAAAGTTTGTCAAAACTGTTATTACAATTTGGAAGCTGAAATAAAAGCGTCAAAAG
>JAEOTK010000118.1 GCA_016839875.1 Candidatus Heimdallarchaeota archaeon | reverse complement strand
CAGAAATGCTTGGATTCATTCTGAAATATCCATCTGTTTCATTTTTTACAACTACGATATAGGATATCGAAGGTGGAGTAACCAAATCTCCAGTAGGACCAAAATCTTCAACTTTTGCCCCCCATAGAACGAACTCTTCAAAAGAGATATTTTGTGCTTCGTTGTAAACATCTAACATTAGATCATGTGCTGCAACGAAGAAACCATTTTCCCAGTAAGTTACAGAAGGATTGAAATAATCTGCTCGATTTTGAGGTGCTGCTATTGATACTGTTGTTCCTGAGAAAGATATTCCTGTAGAAGCGAGTGCTGTGAGTCTTACAGTTGAAAACGGTTCTAAACCTGTTGGATCTGTAGAAATTAGATACATAACATTTTCATAAGTGAAGAGTTCAAAATCATCTCCAAAGTGAATATCGGTCACTTCGATGCTTGTTGGTACTAATGTAGGATAGTTACTAATAAAGAAACGTCTAGTTTGATTTATATTCCCAGTAAGTCTATAACTAAAAGCTATCATAATCTGTTGTTGAATGTCTGTAGCATCGAACCAGTTGAAATTTGAAAAACTAACTGTTGTATTTGTTATGTAATGTTTATCTGACCATGTTAGACCATTGTTCTCTGAAACCATAACAAAGAAAGCTAAATTATTTTCATCTACAACATTTACAGCCATAATTAGATAAATAATACCATTTAGATTCACTATTTCAGTGTGATTAACTGCGTATTGTACCTCTTCATGGACGAAATGAATGTTAGTTACGACAACTTCATTTACATCTGTTGTTTGAAATTCAGTTGGAGTTTTCTTGCAAATCCTTGCTTTAATTTCTTCAGCTTGAACTCGTTCAAATGCAATTGTGTCGTATTTATAGACAAGAAGATGTTCTTCGTTTTCTCCTTCTATCAAACTTGCTCCTGAGTCAGAGTGGATTTGTGTACTTTGAGCTTGCATAGAACGAGGGATTGAAGAAACAAAGAAAAGACTAACAAATATCAATATTAAGATTTTTTTCTGAGCTTTCATGCAGCACGCCTATTTTTTCTCTTTGCTCTTCTTTGCTGAAGAATATATAAATTTTACCAACAAATGTAGATATTTGTGACAAAAAAAAACATTATCTGTTTTAATCGTTAAGAGTAAAAGATTCTCTAATTTGCTTGAGTTCTTTCATTGATTCGCTCTGCAGATTTCCAATAGTAGCTTCTATATCAAATAAAACTAGAAGATCTTCGTGCTTAAGTGCCATTAGTTCAAAAGAACCTTTTAATTTGTATTTCTGGTTTTCCCACACTCCTCCCATGAAATGAGCAGTTTTTCCTTTGAAAGTTCCAATAGTATAATCGTTTACTTTCATGTTATCACCAGTATAATACTTCTGTACTAATCTTGATCGAAGGTCGGAAAGATATTCCAGACTAAGACAATTTTCAGTAAAAGGTTGCCAATAGATGAAGACAAGTCTCTGAGGTTTAAGGTTGATAAATGGGAGAAATGTTGTATAATCTAGACCTTTGATTAGATGAGCAAAATAACCTGCAGGAAAATTCACAGATCCAATAAAATCTATGGTTGTTAATTTCCTCTTATTGCTCAAGTCTAAATCAATACTTATCATTGTACACATAAGTGCTGAAACATTGATATAGATTACTCTACATAAGTAAAACTACTCAAAAAAGTTAATAAGTGCCTAATAAAAAAGAGTTGTTTTTCGAGAATTAGGACTTAGAAACAAAAGGATTTCTGTATCGTTTTAGTAGTAAAGCATTAAGAACAACTGAAACGGAAGAAAGAGCCATAGCTAAGCCAGCTATCTCTGCAGGAAGAATAAAACCCAGTGGTATAAGGATTCCAGCTGCTATTGGAATGCCTAATGTATTATAAATCAATGCCCAAAACAATCCCATTTTGACTCTTCGTATTGTTTTTCTACTCAGGTCTATTGATGTGACTACATCTCTTAAATCATCTTTAACAAGAACAATATCGCCTGTTTCTATGGCTACATCTGTACCTGATCCAATAGCAATCCCAACATCTGATTTAGCTAAAGCAGGTGCATCGTTTATACCATCTCCTACAAACAAAACCTGTGATTCTTCGTTTTGGTATTTTTCTACAACATCTACTTTTTGGTCAGGTAACACTTCTGCATGAACCTCTTCAATTCCAACTTCTTTTGCAATAGCTTTAGCAGCTCTTATATTATCTCCACTTACCATAACAACTTTGATACCCATTTTCTTTAGTTCATCAACAGCTTCTTTGGATGTTGGTTTTATTGTATCTGAAATAGCAACCAAACCTAGAATTTCTCTGTCTTTGAGAAGTATCATAACTGTTTTTCCTTGGTTTTCTAAGTCAATCATCTTGTTTTCAGAATCATCATCTAAATTGAAATTTACATTCTCAACAATCTTCCTGTTTCCAAAGAAATATTTGACTCCATCAACAGAAGATTCTATTCCCTTCCCAGGATGAGCTTTGAAATTGGTAATTTCAGACAAATCAATTTTATGATCTTTTGCTTTTTGAAGTATAGCTTTGGCAATAGAGTGTTCTGAACCCATTTCCATTGAAGAAGAAATTTTTAGAATCTCTTCCTCAGATTTATCTTCTTTCAATGAGATTACGTCAGTAACTTCAGGTGCACCCTTGGTGATAGTTCCAGTTTTATCCAGTAATACTACTTTGACTTTTCTTGCAATTTCTAGAGCTTCACCTGATCTTATCAGTATACCATTTTGAGCTCCTAATCCTGTTCCTACCATAATTGCTGTTGGTGTAGCCAAACCCAATGCACAAGGACAGGAAATCACTAAAACTGTAATAGCGATAAGAAACGCAAATAGAAATATTGAGGATATCCCAGCTGCTACTCCACCAGGTAATGTAGCTAATTCTAAAACACCAAAATGGAACAACAGGTACCATATCACAAAAGTAACTAAAGATATAATTACAACGGAAGGTACGAACCAAGCGGAGATTCTGTCAGCTAGTTTCTGAATAGGGATTTTTGTTGTTTGAGCTTCATCAACCATTTTTATAATTTGGTTCAATGTAGTGTCGATACCCACTCTTGTTGCTTCCATTTTCAATAAACCATCTTCGTTTATGGTTCCGCCAATTAGTGTATCATCAACTTCTTTGAAGATTGATACACTCTCTCCTGATATCATGCTTTCATTAACATATGATTGCCCTTCGATTATTACTCCATCAACAGGTATACTGTCTCCAGGTTTGATAACACAAATGTCTCCTTTTTGAACATCATCAACTGCTATTTCTGTTTCATTCCCATCACGAATAATTATTGCAGTGTCAGGTCTGAGTTCTATGAGTTTCTTTATAGCTTCAGAGGTTCTACCTTTAGTAACTTCTTCAAGATATTTCCCAAGAAAAATGAAAGCTAAAAGAATAGCTGATGTTTCAAAGAAAACTGCTCCATGGTATTCAGGTCTAAACAGATTATAGATGACAGAGAATAAACTATAGAAATAAGCAGCACTTGTTCCTAAGATTACAAGAACGTCCATTGATGCACTTTTGTTAATCAAACTCTTCCAAGCAGCTCTGTAGAAAGGATAAGCAATAATAAACTGAATTGGTGTTGTTAGAATAAGTTGAAGGAAATTTGACAGTAACATCCTGGGGAATATTTCTGTTGTCATTAACCAGTTGGCAAAACCAGGTACCCAGAGATTGAATGGGATCATATGTCCCATGGCAAAAACGAATACAGGTATAGCTAGAATTAAGCTTAATATGAATCGTAATCTCATATCGATTAACTGCTTATTCTTCATGAACGCTAGTTGATCTGTATCCATCGAAGCTTTGTAACCTGCTGATTCAACGGCTTTGAGAATTTGTTTTTCTTTTACAATGGAAGGATCATAGAGTAGTTTCGCATTATGACTTATAAGATTAACAGCAGCAGATTCAACTCCTTCGATAGAAGTTAGAGCTTTCTCTACCCTAGTTATACAAGCTGCACAATGCATACCTTCAACACTAATAGTTTTCTTAACTTGATCTTCCATTGTAAATCATCATTTATATCGTTTTGATTTTATTCTAATGATGCTTCGTATCCAGCTTCTTTAACTGCTTCAACAAGCTTTTCTGGTAATACTTT
>JAEOTK010000117.1 GCA_016839875.1 Candidatus Heimdallarchaeota archaeon | reverse complement strand
GATTTTACTTTGGGTTGTTTCATTTTTGCTTTCTCCATGTTCATCCCCCATTCAACAATTTTCTGTCTAATTTTCTGATTCACTGTTAAACAACTTGGACAGTGCTGATTTTTCAGATACCAGCTGTAAATTTCTCTTTTGTGTACAAAAATACCGCAACATTCGAGTTGAATCTTCTTTTTTCTATCCACTCTCTTCAAATCTGTTTTACAGAAGTAACATTTCCCACCATCAACTAACTCTATCTTCTTGCTTTTTCTCATCTATGTTTATTTTGTCTTTTCCTGTTAATAACTATAGATATGATTGCAAGAGATATACTAAGGAATAGATAACTGAAACCTGCTGTTTCATTAGTAGGCTCCATAACATAACTTGCGTTGTAGTAGAAATCATCTGTAAGTGGTTCTATGATGTTGTCAGCTCCAAGAAAATCAAGACCGTCAGGCAGGAAGAGAATAGAGTCATTTGAATAGACGATCTGTATATGATAACCTACTAGTGTTCCCACATCAAATAAAATTAGGAAATCACCAGAATAAGTATTAGATTCTATTTCTTCCATTATAATTGGGGCGTCTTCACATAGAAACATAGGTTCTAATTGACAGATGATGAGTTTGACATATACTATATCTGTAGTGTCGGAAAAATCTACTGTTACACTTAAGATATCATTTTGATGAAGTGTTGCTGGGGTATGTTCAATAGCTGTTACTCCGTAGTTTTCTGCAGCATTAATATTTTGACTCATTAACATTGAAAACATTAATAGAATAAATGTAAAAGATAAAATTATTTTCCTTTTTATGCTCATCAAATCCCCTTTGCGAATTCTATAAATAAGTATATTGCAACAAGAATGAGTATCGCTCCACTGATTTGCTTGATCACTCTAGTGGAAGCTTTTAGTTTTTGAATGATGAAGTCTCTTGAAAAAATCAGAAGAACAGTTGCTGCTATCATCAAGAAAATGATAGTTAATCCAAATGCTAGGTAAGCATAGATCATTCTCATAACAGTGGGTTCCAAAGAAACTTGGAGACTGAATCCTATGAATATTGGACCATTGCATCCTAATGAAGCAATCCCATAACCCAGTCCATATAGGAAAGTACTGAATATCTTCGAAGCGAAAGCAAATCTCTTTTCCTTTTTGTCAATTTTCATTTGTCCTTTTCGTATCCACCCTAGAAGACGAGAGAAAGATATCTCAAAATTGGTGAACATAAGTATTCCAAATATGATGAATAATCCTCCAAGAATGGGGAGCGCATAAATTAAGTAAGGTTGAATTACATTTCCTACTGCACTAATAATGACTCCCAGAATCAGATAACTAACTAAGATTCCTATTCCCCCACTCAAACCTAGTATTGGGTAAAGGAAATATATCTTTGATAGCTTGCTCTCTTCTTCTTTAACTTCCTCTTCACTTTCTTCCTCATCTTTCTCTAAATCAACTCCCAATATATGAGCTACGTAACTTGGAAGTAATGGGAAAGAACATGGAGAGAAAAATGATGTTATTGCTACAATAACAGCAAAACCGATAAGGAATCCTTGATAACTAGTTATGCTGATACCTTCGCTTCTACCTTCTATTGCATCTAAACATTTTTCTTTCAGTTCTTCGAGGCTTATAACTCCCTCTTCAAAATAAGTGATCATTCCTTCAGCATTTATTATTACGAAAGTTGGTAAAGATACAACACCATACTCTAGAGTCATATCTTCAGGTGCGATAACAACTGTCCAAGTAATATTTTGTTCTGCAACATATGTTGTTAATTGACCAACAGTAGTTGTATTATCTGTTTCAACTGATACTACAGTTAGATTCTCTGAAAGATCTGCATCAGCAATTAAATCTGCAATTCGAGGATACATAGTTTTGCAGGGTACACATGTTGTACTCATGAAATCTAGAAGCACAGTTTTTGGCTGTAAAGAGGAGACTGTAAAATTCGCTCCTGTTATGCTTTGAAGATCATATTCTGGAGCTTCTGATATTTGTGTTCCAAAAGATTGAATAAGAAAATATACTCCTACTCCACCACCTATAATAACCAATGAAATGATGATAATTGTAATTTGTTTCCTATTCACGAGTTTTGAAAATTATAAGAATATATAACTCTTCTGAATTGTAAAAAGAAAAGAAAGGAGGAAGTTTACTTTTTCTTCCTATATCTAACTAAAACGACAGGCAAAATAATAGCAAACAAAGCTAGAATGAAACTATAACTTGTTTTAACAGCTCCAACATTGTATGTTTCTTCTACTAGATTTCCTGCAACATCTTCGAGTACTATCTTGGCTACCAGATCCTCAGGTAATGCTTTACTGTACTGAATTGTTGTTTCTACCTTCATATGTGTAGCATTCACAGGTACAAAAGCTTCAACCTTAACATTGGAGTCTTCTATCATCAGCTTAGCAACAGCTTGTATTAGAAGTAAATCTTCGGTAATTTCAGCTATTATAGTGACATTAAATTCATTCTCATTTATTTCAATGTATGAAACAGAGACATCGCCTAATACTGGAGGTCCAGTATCATCATGATCAGTTACAGCTAGATTGTATGTAGATGTTTGGTTCTCATTATCCCAATAATCTGATGCATATAATACTAGAGCTAAATTGGTTTCATCATATAGGAACTTTGGATCAAAAGTAATCTTTGTATCAACTATTGAGTGTATTCCATCCTTTACTGGATCAAAATATTCCGAAATTGATTCATCACTTGTTGATATATCTAATTTGACTCGTTTTATGTTTCTATCTTCTGTAATATTAAGATCTACGAAGATATATGGTTCGAGAACAGATAATTCTGTTCCTGTAGTAAATTCTACTGTGTTAAAAACAGGTTCTGCAGTATCATCTGGAAGAAGGCCTCCAAATAGAGCTAACCAATCATCGTAGACTGATACTCCAAATCCTTCTTGTACATAGAAGATATCTCCATTCTCATCTATTCCATAAAATGTAGGAATTCCTACAACTTGATAGTCATCCCATATGGTTCCACTAGCATTAAAGGATACAATCCAATCCATATTCTCACTTTTCCTGAAACTTTTGACTAGATTTAACGAATCCGATGCACTTTCATCAATTGAGATGAATTGGACCATATCAGATGTATATTTGTTAAATATGTCAACCATATATGGAAGAGCTTCTTTACATGGACCACACCAAGTTGCAAAAGTATCAATAAATACAAGTTGACCTCTAAAATCAACTAGACTATACCATTCCCCTGTGTCTACATCTTGTATTGTGAAGTTAGGAGCTGGAGTACCGGGAGTTAGTAGATTTAAACTAGGTTTGTCAGAAACAATAGATTCGGTAATTGCTTCAGTAGGAGTTACATTAGTTGATATTTGAAACATTGGAATTATAAAAACTAGAATCAAAAACAACGATATTTTTCTTTTCATAAATTCTGAAAAATGTCATGGTATTTCAATTTTTTGCCTAGAACAATTTCATTTCTCTTTTTACAAAGTCCATCAAATTAGATAGAACATTGTCCTTTGTTGAGTGTTTAACTTCCCATATTTCTATCGGAGTGATGTTAAATAACAGCATTAGTTCCTGAAGAAGGTCTTTTCTAATCACCAAAATTATTATTTTTTCATCATTTCTTACATTTTCTAATAAATTATCAATTGCCTTGTATAAGCCTTTTTTTTCATTTTCAAGTCTACCAATTTCATCTATGATGATGATGTCATTTTTTCTGGATTCTTTGATTACAGAAAATGCAAAATTCAAAGATTTTTTTGATAGGAAATATTTTCCTATACGTTCTCCCTCTTCTTTTTCTTCTGAAGAGAAATATTCCTTTCTTCTTGTTTTGATATCTTGGAAGTATTTTCGTTCTCGTCCTTTAGTAATTAGTCCCCCTATTCTATATTGATCAGAAAATGCATTTGTAAATTGTTCTACTAAGGTTGATTTTCCACTACCTATATCGCCTGTGATTACTAAAAACATAGTTCTCTCCTTTAAGAAGTAATTATTGGTTTTTGATTATATCTCGCCAAGATTCGAGAATATGTACAAAACCTTTGGCACCCGCATCAACAACACCAGCTTCTTTTAAAACATCGAGTAATTCCATGGTTTGTTGAAGACTTTCATTACCTGTCTTGACTAATGCATCAATAAATTCAATCCAATCAATCTTAGGGTTTTCCTCTAATAGTTCAGCTGCTTTTTCTGTAACACTTTTCATTACTGTTAAAATAGTTCCTTCTGTTGGATTTAAAACAGATTCATAAGCAAATTGAGTTCCATCTTTCAGAGCTTCAGTAAAAGTTGTAGGAGTCACTAGACCTGCTTTTTCTAGATATTCAACAACACCAATTAGAAATTGAGAATAAATCACTCCAGAGTTTCCCTTTGCTCCTATGAAACTTCCCGTACTTATAGCTTGGAATATAGAATCTCCATTCCCCTCT
>JAEOTK010000116.1 GCA_016839875.1 Candidatus Heimdallarchaeota archaeon | reverse complement strand
GGATTCCTAAATAATGTCAGTGATGTTCTCGCTTATCAGCTTCATCCTGTTTGGCAATCAGCTATTGTAGCAGTATTCTTCGTTTTGTCAGTAGGATTCTTCGTAGTAATCCTTTCATACTTCTTTAATCTTCTCTGGCTTTTAGTACTAAGAGATCAAGAGGAAAAAGTGGAAGAAGAACCAAAAGAAATGAGTAAGGAACTCGCTCAATATTTTGATACTCAACAAAAGGTTCAATATGATACCTTAATTATTGCATTATTTGTTGGAATGGGAATACTGATGGGTATTTTCAGTATCTTACAGGTATTTGCTAGTAATTTAATTGGACTAATGTTAATACTTGCTCTTGTCTCTGTAGGCCTCTTTGTTTGGTTCTTTATTCTAGCAATAAGAAGATATAAGCTCTACAAAATAGAAAAAGGAAAAGATACTAAATTGAGTTTACTTGAACAGCAGGTTTTCTTTCTAATTACATGTCTGTTCTTTTCTATTTTCGTAATTTTTGCAATAGCTGATCTTTTTACCGAATATCCTGAGTACAAGAAAATGAAGGAATCTATTCAAACTGAGCTTTCTGAGTACGAATCTAAATAATTGTGTCAACCTCTACACAATCACCTTATTTAAAGTTCCAAAACATTATAGGTTATCTTTATAATTATACGTGATTAGATATGAATATGGTAGGAAGACTCAGAAAAAGATTACTGATTCTTTTTCTGATAACAAGTATCATTTTTGTTAGTTTTACACAGCTCAAGACATCTGCACTTAACGATGCTGTAATTGATCAACCATTTCTGCTTATTAGATATGAGGAAGATCTCTCAGATTTGAGAACTAGAACAATTATAGACCATGATGGGAATTTACACTATTTCGTTCAGCACAGTTATTGGAATGGCACTTTCCTAATTTATCATATTCTTGACAACCAAATTGTAGAAGTTGAAAGAGATGTACACCGAGGGGAAATTTTTCAAGTTTATTTATCTGATACTGGTATAAGGCTTGTTTATTCACTGAGTGGAAGTTTCTACGGAACAATCGTAAGAATGTACATCTGGACGGAAGAATCAATTGATAACTTCATAATTTACTCCACATATGAAGGGTATATCCCTATTTATTTTCAAAACGAAGAAGATTCTCTGAACCTATTCACTGCTCTATATTACAATGAGTGGAACACAACGATTATCCATGTAAGAGCTTTTGACAATCAGACAATCACTGAAGAGGAATACTTGACTCCACACGTGTCACATCAAGTTAGAGGAATAACCATCTTGAACCAAACTGTGTATGCCTTATTTGAAATTGAGGTCGAAGAAACAGAAGACAATTATTACCAAGAGTTAGAACTTATAGGTGTTAGAGAGAATGGGTATTTCAACTCCACAAATATAAGATTGTCTGATTATCGATGGTATCAGATTGGGCTCTCTGTGGGAGAAAATTTTCGATTTAGATTAGTTCTTTATACAGCAATGAATGGAGAACTGCTAAGTAGAAGTTTTCAAGTAAATGAAAGCCTTGAATTATCTAGTTTTAATTCCCTTTCAACTGGGTCGAGTTATGCTGAAAATATTCACTGGTTCTCATACACAAACTATAGTTTTTATGCTATTTTTAAATATGAGGAAATTCTTGAAATCCTTGATAGCGATTATTACTACCGCAGTGTCCCAAAATTGATTATTGTCAAAGATGATTATAGTTCTCTTAGCTCTCAAACAATCGAATTAGAAGATGCTGAAAGGGTCAATTACGATTTATCTGTTTCTGCGCTATTACTTGAAAATGAATCTTATATCATCAGTTATTCTTCTTTAGTGAATACTGCGGATAATTCCGATTACAGATTTCTAAATCGACAAGTTATTTCTCTTAATATTCTGAGTGATATTGACCTTAATCTTCCTACTTTTCCTCTTCTTCTAAATCTAAAGAATTTATCAGTATTCACTTATTTTTGGATTAGATACTGGCCTGCAATTATTGTTCCTATCTTAGCTCTAGGACTTCTATATTGGGTTTTTCATAAAAGAATAAACCACTCTCTACGGAAATTGAGAGACTATCTTCTCCGACCCATTAAGACTGATGTTTCTGACATTGATCTTGTCTTTACGAATATTTGGTTATTTATTACAAATGCTGTAAGTCTGATTTTTTCTCTTTGGAAAGCAAACAAAAAACGATTAGTCATTAGCCTGTTAGGATTAACGATTTTAGCTTCTATTATCGTTACTAGTACAACTCTCTTCGATTCAAAAAGAGATACATTAATTGTTAATCATGTTGAATCTTCAGATCTTGGGAATGATGGCACTGTTACTTTCATGTTCGATTTCAATCTCAATTCTGATTTGAGTGGTGGTGCAATTAATGAGAATGTAACACAAACAGCTCTAAGTGAAATATTCTCTAAAGTAAGCTCGAGTACAACGGTCCTATCCAATTCTATGGGTGGTTTTCACTATTCACTTTACTCGCGAGTTACAGGATACAATTTCTCTGAATTCGATACTTATATTTCATATCTTGGTTACTTGGGTTATACGAACAATTATTCTTTGGTTTTGGGATCTATTCTATCTGAAGGAAGAGTTCCAGAGAATCTAAATGAAGTAGTTATTTCTACTGATGTAGCTGCAACATATGATATGCAATTATTTGATACAATTATCATAAATGCAACAGGATCTCCGGAGATGCAAGTAGCTGATTCTGTAAATTTCACCATTGTTGGTATTTATTTGCCACCTACTTTATCAGTGTTAAGAAATATATGCAGGGCAAATGATGTTCCTTTTGATCCAATTCAATCTCTTACTTCTTTTGATAATATTGTGTGTCCAATAGAGTATTACCTTAAGAATTTTGAAAATGCAACAGATTATGATTTCAATTTGTATGGTCGAATTCAATTATTATATAATTTCGGAGAAATTACAATTGATGACGTAAATACCTTATTATTAGAAGTTGAAGATTTACAACAGAATGGTCCCTATCAATTCTCCTTTGATGCTAATGGTAATTGGAGGGTCATGAATGAAATTTACTATGTATTCTATGATATCATTGAGACTCTCCAAATAACTCAATTTTTAGTGATTTTTCTTTCAATACCTATACTTTACCTAGCTTGGTTCTTGATCTTTGAAGTGAACGAGCTTTTTGGAGCAAGCTTTGCTCAAGAAATACGTATTCTAAGATCAAAAGGAGTCTCTACGGGCAATATATCTTTCATCTATTCATCAATGAAGTTTATTGAATCAATAATAGCAACAGCTTTAGGTTTTGTTGTTACACTTATACTAATTCCTCCACTATTGAAAGTTGACAAATTTGTCAGTTTTTCTGCTCAATCAATCACAATGAGTTTTGACAGCTTGGCGATTGTAATGGGTATATCATTTGTCCTGCTAATGTTTGTTTCTCTTCCTAGAATTATCAAGCAATCAAGAACTAGAAAGCAAGTTGAAAAGGTTCCAAGAAGAATGGTTCAGCTTCTGAAAAGATTTAGGTTACATTATTTCTTCATTATAATTCTTGGTGCTAGTATCACAGGATTAGCATTTTGGATGTTTCGACTATTTGGAGTTGAAGTATTTGCTTCAGGAAGTTCAACCCTGGTATTGGTTTTTGTCTATTTGATAGGTATAGGGATAATGATTACTCTACTTGGTCTTGGATTAATTCTAAAAGAACTTCATAAATTAATAATGATCGTATTGAGTAAAATCTCTTGGATGTCTAGAAAATCTTTGTTTTCATTCTCTTTAGTTGAAATACGATCTGATATCAATCTCTTTAACAACACTTTTCTTACATATCTAATTCTAATTGGAGTAGTAGTTCCTTTTATAGTTACACCAATTAACATCCAAAACAAAATGGAAACTGAAACATATTTCTACAAAGGTAGTGATCTCTATATTGGAAATTGGAATAGGATGAATCAAACACTAAGATACGATATTTCGCTCTATGATGAAGTAGAAAATCTAACAAATGTTACAGTATATCATGGATTATATGGTGCAGAAGAACATCTGTTTAATGTACTAGTTTTAGATGATATAGAGTCATTTCTTTCAACGGTGCGGAAACCTCCAAAATATTTGATCAATGATTGGGAAAGCAAAATTCAATCTCTAAGTGAAAATAATACTATCATGGTATCAAACGCATTTGATATACTTATCAGTCAAGAAAGGCACACCTATACTTTTCTGTCAGATATAAATGGAACAATTCATGAATACCTCTTTAGTATAAAAGCAGTTTTTGATTATTTTCCATTATTCTATGATGCTGGATCACTTGCTAGAATGCAGCAGAGCTATTATGATTTTTCTCTGGTCACTACCAAAGAAAATTTCTTGACACTAAATAAAACACTGAACTTGATTAGTACTTCCAGTGACTTACTGTTAATAAAAACTGCTCCTTTAGTTAATCCAAGTAAATTGAGTCTAAAATTGGAGAACGAATTGAATCTAGATGTTGGTGTAGCTGAAGAGGACTATGAAGCAAGATTAACAAATTTGATTCCATTCTATTCACTTGTTGTTGCAGAATTTATTTTTGGAATTCTAGTCTGTATTGCTGCTGTAATATTCACCAGCATATCGAATCCTATGAAAATACTTCAACGTAGAACGACAAAGCACGATGTTCTGAAGAAGATTGGAATACCTACTAATAGAATCATTTTCCTCTCTGCTTTAGAGTTATTTATATCGTGTATAATACCAGGATTGGCAGTTGGGGCTGTTGCTGGGTATGGTTTGATAAAGCTTCTAAATTATATCTTGCTAGGATTTAGACCTTCAGCTCTGCCTTATGCTATGCCATTTCCATATGTTGTAGTGTTAGTAGTATTTCTAGGAATACCAGTAGTTTTCTATGCTATTTTCTTCCTAGCAATGAAAAGAAATTTTGCTAAATACATGCCTAGAAATTTGGAGTGATGAAGATGATAAGATGTGTAGACCTAATAAAAATATATCATGACAAACAAACAGATGTTAAAGTCCCAGCTCTAAGAGGCTTGAATTTAGAGATACAAGAGGGAGAGCTAGTTAGTATAATTGGTCCCAGTGGTGCAGGAAAAACAACTTTAATCAAACTTCTAGCAGGAACTGAACTTCCTACAAGCGGGTATGTTTCAATTAAAAATCAGAATTTCGAAAAAATGTCTGAGTTCGAAAGAAGAGAATTTAGGTTTTATAACTTGGGACTTATTAACCAATTTATCAGTGAAAATCTTTTTTCCCATTTAAATGTTAAACAGAATCTGCTTATCCCAAAGAAGATATTCTACCTGCCAAAAGAACAAGCTCTAAAGGAAGTAGATGAGCTAACAAAATTACTGAACTTAGAACATGTAAAAAACAATACTGTGGCAAAATTATCAGGAGGAGAAGCTATGAGGTTATCAATGGGAGTTGCATTAGCAAAAGATCCTGAGATACTTCTAGCTGATGAACCAACTGGACAATTGGATACTGAAAACACACAAGAGATGATTGAAACAATTAAACAAGTTAACATGGCTTTAGGAAAAACTATTCTTGTTGTCACTCACGATATAAGGTACAGAAATATCTTCGAAAAGAGCTTCATAATTCGGGATGGAAGATTAGTTGGTATTAGTAAAGACATAGGAAGAGATGAATTAGAATTCCTCATGCACTCATCTGAAATCAATCGGTCTTATCTTGATCCATCTAATTTCGTCAGAATACCTGATGAAGTCAAGTCTGTTACAGCTCTTGGAGAAGTAGTGGAATTTGATACTCATCCTTCAAAAAAAGTAGGAGTATTTTGGAATCCTGAATTAATTGCTAGAGACCAAGTTCTTGAGATTATGAAAACTCCTCTGGAAGATATTGAAGATCAAATTGACCAAATTCGATTTGATGATGTTGAACATTTAATTAGTAGAGAATTTATTCCTCCTAGCAAGCCAAAGGTACTGGTAAGAGTAAAGAATATCTCGAAAGGTTATCATTCTCAAGCCGGTTATAGTGAAGTGATTAAGAATCTCAACTTAAACGTTCATGAAGGCGATTTCATTTTCATCTCTGGTCCATCTGGTGTTGGAAAGACTACTTTACTCAACCTAATTGCTGGATTAATTAAGCCAGAGGGGGGAAATATTGATGTAATGAGATTTCCTATCACTGAAGAAGAAGAAAAAGAAGTGTCTATTTTCAGGTTAAACAATATTGCTTATATTTCACAGCATAATAATCTGTTTGATCCCATCCAAGTTAAAGATAATCTCAGACTTCCTAACATATTCTCAAACAAAAAGTATGATATTGAATATGCTACTTCTATAACAAAGGAATGTCATATTGATCATAAATTGGAAGCATACCCCAATGAATTATCTGCTGGTGAAACACAGAGAGCTTCTCTAGCAGCTGCGTTAACAAGAAATACAAAATTAATACTTGCTGATGAACCTACAGCTAACCTTGATAGTGAACTAGCTCGAACCATAATTGATCTGCTTATGGATATTGTTCGAATTAATAAGTCAACAATAATCACTTGCTCTCATGATTTATCTCTTCTAAGGCCTGGTTTCAGACATATTCGACTTCTTGACAAGAAGATATTGGAGGATTCAAGAGTAACAAAAGAGAATTTGAGAGAGATACTGAAAGAATACCTAATGATCAAAGAGAACAAGAAGAAAAGGAAGAAGAAAAAGTAGAAATGTATTCGTTTCCTATTACCAAACTTTTTTTTAAAGCAAATCCTTCTTTTTTTTATGAAACTTAAAAAACCAATTATAGTTTTTTTTGTCATATTTATGCTTCTTCTTCTACCTTTGACATCTTTAGGACAAAATTATAACAAAGTAGAAATTACTCAAATTACAACAAAAACTATCATTCCACTAGAAGATCAATATGATATAAGAATGCAACCTGATTTTCAGCAAGGCTATGATTATTTCTTAACCGAGAGCATTACTTTAGAATTTGCTAGATCTGTAGAATGGTTTGCTTATGATAACTTTGATGTTACTTCTACTCCAAATTCTAACTCACATGATCTGTCCATATTGCAGATGATTCTTGCTTATGTTGATATGTATTTTACTACAAATGATTCATGGTTCTTGTTTGCTTCTAAAACCGAAGCAGCTAACCTTTACTTAGATGTAAATAATACATTCATCAGAGGTGAGATGTTTATTTCAGACTGGAAACTAAACGCAGCAGATAATTTCTTGTTAGTTCTGATGTATGAACGTGTAGCTCAAGCTCTTGAAGCAGCAGGGGATCCTCAAGCAACAGATTTTTGGAACAATGCAAGTACAACACTTTCATCTCTCGTTAATCTGTTTTATCACCCAGCTTCTGGTTTTGTAAATACAACTTTGTTTCTAGACTTAGCAACATATGCTGTAAAGACTGGAACAAATCATACTTCTGGTCGAGCAACAGGGTTATTTACCATGGCAAATTACCTTGCAAAAGATAACTCAATTTATTATACCGAAACCAAAAATGCAGTTGATTATTTCACTCAAAATGGTAATCAATCAGTAACATTAGGTTCAGGAACTGGGTATTTATATCAAGCAACTATCCAATCTGGAACAACAAGTGATAATATTGCTGATTTACAGGGAAATCTTTACATGGCTACGGCTTTACTTCAACATAGTTCATATCAGAAATCTATCGATAGCACGGCTACAGCAGAAGCTTATTATGGATTAGCTGAAGTTGTGGAAACTTCGATTTTTGAAGGATTCTTCAGTGCTTCTACTGATCTGTTACATACATCTTATGATTTTGGTTCTACTGCACTTTCTGATCTAGCTTACACATATGAAAATTGTATGGCTGTAACGCAAGCAATCGAATTCTTTAGAAAACGATACGAAGTATTAGATGCTTCTCCGATTGTGTTCTTCTACTCCGTTATCGTTAACTCTCTTTATGACAAACTATTTGTTCAACCGGATTTCTTTGAAGCTGGGATAACAAAATCTGGTACTTTGTTATTTGCTGACTGGAATGTTCTAATCCGAAATCCTATGATATTTAATTACCAAGCAGTCTCAATGTTAACTAAGGTCTTTCCTCTAGTAACATTCTTAGCAATCCCAAGTAATATCAACCTATTTCAACCAACTACAATGGAATTCTACCTAGATTTCTTTGAAACCACTTCCATTTTCCGAAGTAGCAATACTTCAGTGGTGTACAATTTCATACAGGCTATTTCATCCACATCTGGACTTAATGTAACACATCAACAAAACATTAAATTGAATACAACATATATCGATGGAATTAAAACAAACGATACTAGTGTCAAATACTTAAATTTCACAGCAGAAACTGGTGGGAATAAAGATATTACTATTAGTCTCTCTCATCCTGCACTTGAGGTTCTTTCGTTTACTCATTTCTTCTATGTTGACAAAGAGATTCGAATTTCAACAGATTCAGACATTACTGTAGTTCAAGGATACGATAATACTTTACATATTGAGATTCTATGTGTAGATGAATCTGGTATAATAATCGAAGGAGCTGATCTGACTATTACACTTGCTGGTCATCCTGTTAATAGGACTACAGATGATACAGGTAAAGCATTTGTGGATATGTCTCTGAATGACCTCTTATCGACAATAGGAGACTTCCCTGAAAATGAAACCGAAATCATTATACCAATACTGATTGAAGCATCAAAGATTGGATATCTGAATAATTCAATCTTGAGAGAAGCTTCAATTGTTTTAAACAGATTGATTCCATCTCTATCCCCCTCTCCTCCAACTGTTAAGGAAGGAAGTGATTTAGTACTTGCACTTTCAGTGTCTTCAGAAATAGAAGCTTCTGTCCTTAGACCTAGAGCAACTATCTATCTTGGAGAAGGTCAAACTACAGCTTATCAAGACAGCACTGGTCAATCTGAATTTGCTTTACCTGCGACAATCACAATATCCAGCTCTGATTTGGAGACTGATACTCCTTTAAGGATTGTAATCAAAGCTGACAACTTCCCAGGACAAGATTTTGAGTTCAATTTTATGATCTCAGTAACACCCTTGAGAACGTTAGAAAGGATTTACAACTGGATAGAAACCGCACTTCAGTCAACTGCGGTCAAAATTGTTGGTTCTTTAGGTATAGTTTGGGCATTATTATGGAAGCAGTTTAGTCTTCGAGTTCTCAGAAGAATAAGACGATGTCAATTCTGTGGTGAAACATCAAAGAGTAAGTATCCCATGTGTAGATACTGTGGAGAACTAGTAGATGATACGAAACTACCGAAAAAAGATAAACCAGAAATTGAGCAACAACCTCCTGAACCTCCTAAACCGCCAGAGTCTCCACCACCTCCACCATCTTACTCAGATCAACAGTGGTAACTCTTCTTCTTTCTTTTTTCTTTTATTTTGAAATTTCTGCAACAAGCTTAGCAATTTCTGGTCTACATGGTGCAGGAAATATGAGTAGATTATTGTATTTTGGTTGAGTGAGACTGCTTACAATATCGGAAACTTCTGAAAGCTGTTTCAAGCTTCCATCTTTCATTTTCATAGATATTGCAAATCTGTCACCATCATTATAAGGAGTATAATATCTGCTTACGAAATGATCTATTTCCCAACTTACAACAGGATAGCCCTGTTTTTTTACAATGGAGCTGATTTTTTCTTCATTTTCTAGAACACTTTGTGCCATCTCTTCTGTAAGAGGAATACTCTTGTACAGGCTTCTTTGTAGTATTTCTTTTGCTAATTTCTTCAGAAAAAGATTGTCTTCTTCCTTGTTTGCTGAATAATGTAGTTGAGTGTAAATAACATCATCTGTAAGAGTCATCAGAGTTTTCCAATAAGGTTTATCTGAAAATTCTTGAACAAAGGGTAGAACTGCGAGTTTCTTTCCTTCATCTAATTCCTGAAGGATCTGGGAAATGAACAATTTTAGCATATACTCCCAACATCGAACGGTTTTATGGAAATATACTCTTGTAAATTGCATATAGAGTGCTATCACTACTTGTTCAATAGACTGTAATCCCTTCTCACTTATAGTAATTAATCCTTGAGGTGTCAATTCAAACATTGCAAGCATTCTTTCTAGATTATACATTCCAAAAGAAACCCCAGTTGCAACTGAATCTCTCATCAAATAGTCCAAAGCATCTGCATCAAGTTGAGACCTGATAATTTGATTAAAGAAAGGTTTGTCATCTACGCTTCTTCCCTGAATTAGGTCTCCAATTCGCTTTCTATCAAATCCTTCCTTTTCAAGTATTGTAGCAATTTCAGATTCTTGGTCAAGAACAATCTGCTCAGAAATGTTTTCGTGTCTAACGAAATCCTCAAACTTTCCTTTACATTCCGAGTTCTGTGAGTTTCTACAAAGCATTCGAATAGTATCTTCAAACATGTGACTAAAAGGACCATGACCTATATCATGAATCAGAGCTGTTAGACTACATTGTACCATATCATCCTTGGTCAGGATGTCTGGGTGTTTTCTGTTAAGCTCCGTTGTTATTCCATTTGCAACATGACTTGCTCCTAAACTATGCATAAAGCGACTGTGAGTAGCTGAAGGATATGAAATTGATACTCCTCCGAGTTGAATAATTCGTCTCAATCTTTGAAATTCGCTTGTGTCAATGATGTCAATAAACATTTTCTCTGGAACGTCAATGTATTTGTGAACTGTGTCAGCAATAGATCGATAAAACTTCATTGTAGGAACAATGAACTAGTTCTAAAAAATGTTTTGTATGCATATATTCTCTTCATGCAAAAGTTGATATATCTCTACCTATATTTCGAAGGATAATGAATATAGGTATAATTGGTGCTGGTTACGTAGGTTTAGTTTCCGGAGTTTGCTTTGCAAGCAATGGACATCTTGTTAAGTGCGTTGATGTCATTCCAGAAAGGATTGAACAGATAAACAAGGGAATCTCTCCAATTTATGAAGAAGGATTAGAATTACTATTGAAGGATACTCTATCAAAAGAATTGTTAGAAGCAACCATTGATTTCGATTATGTTGTTAAATCTTCAGATGTGATTTTTATCTGTGTTGGTACTCCTTCCTTACCAGACGGATCAATGGATTACAAATATGTTGAAAAAGCAGCTAAAGACATTGGGAGAGTGATTAAGGAACAGAAGAAATACAAAGTAATCATCGTTAAAAGTACCTGTATACCAGGAACAACAATTAACCATGTTCGACCTATAATTGAAGAGGAAAGTGGGGAAAAAATGGGTGAAGGTTTTGGTTTAGGGATGAATCCAGAATTCCTTAGAGAAGGAGTAGCTATTAATGATTTCCTCTACCCAGATCGTGTTGTAATAGGAGTCTCTGATGATAATACAAAAGATATCATGATGAAGTGCTATGAAGGTTTTCTTGCTCCTTTTGTTGTAGTTGATCCAACTTCAGCTGAAATGATTAAGTACATAGCTAACACGTTTCTTGCTACCAAAATCTCTTTCTTCAACGAAATGGCTAATCTTACAGAAAAATTCAATGCAGATATTAGTGAGGTTACTGAAGCTGTTGGAATGGATCACAGAATCTCTGAGAAATTTATGCGAGCTGGTATTGGTTGGGGTGGTAGTTGTTTTCCAAAGGATGTTAGAGCATTACTACATGCATCAAAGGAATTTGGCATTTCATCAAAAGTACTTCAAGCAGCTTTAGACATGAATGATGTTCAACCATTTGAAGCTGTAAGACTTTTGAAGGAAGAATTAGGAAATGAGAAAATCAAAGGAAAAACTATTGCTGTTTTAGGATTAGCTTTCAAACCAAATACTGATGATATGAGATCAGCTCCTTCAATACCAATTGTAAATCATCTATTAGAAGAAGGAGCAAATGTAAAAGCAACAGATCCTATTGCTATAGAAAATGCTCAAAAAATACTAAATCATCATAACTTAGAATTTGTCAAAGATGCTTCTCAAGCTTTAGTAGATGCAGATGCTTGCATTCTAGTAACGGAATGGAGTGAATACATGAATCTCCCATCTGAGACATTTAATGAAAAGATGAAGACTCCTATAATAATTGATGGACGTAGAGTTTTAGACTATAAAAAACTCAGAGAAAAAGGGATTAAGTATAGGGGTATAGGATTAGGACTTTAGTTAATTGATTAACTAGTTTTGTTATTGCATTGTTAAAAATAAAAAGGGTAAGTAAGAAAAAATATACGTACTTCTATTCTAGATTATACCCAATGATTCTATAATTTAGTTTTTTTGAGAAAATCTCAGGGTCATAGATTCGTCTTCCATCAACTAAAGATGGATTTTTCATGTTCTTGATAAAGAACTCTGGAGATAAATTCTTGAATTCATCCCACTCTGCACAGACAATTGCACAATCTGCATTTTTCAAAACTTCTTCCACAGAATCAACAAGAGTAATTTTTGTTCCATC
>JAEOTK010000115.1 GCA_016839875.1 Candidatus Heimdallarchaeota archaeon | reverse complement strand
TGGGTTTCCCTAACAATGTAATCATAGGTTTTGGTCTGGTTTGAGTTAAAGGAAAAAGATCAATTCCTTTTCCACCAGCTAAGATAACTGCTTTCATTATGTTTCTTCCTTATGTTTTTCATTAGATATTTCTTTTTCGAGTATTTCTATTTATCCTCTCATAAAACTGTCACGGATTTACTGAGGTTTCGAGGCATGTCTGGAGAATATCCTCGTTTTACTGCTGTATAGTAAGCTAGTAATTGCAATGGTATCACATATGGTATTGTTGACATTATATCAGAGTACCCTTTTGGTATCTCTAGTTTCCATTTTGCTAACTCTCCAATATCTTTGTCTCCTTCTTCTAGAACTGCAATAGCTGTTGCTCCTCTTGCTTTCATCTCCATTATATTACCTATTATTCTTTTATGGGTATGATCATTAGGAGTAACGAAAACTATGGGATAATCATCTTCTACTAGTGCAATTGGTCCATGTTTTGATTCCCCTGCAGGATATGCCTCACTATGAATATAAGCTATTTCTTTCATTTTCAAAGCACCTTCTCTTGCTGTTTGAAGATTCAAGTTTCGACCTAGATAGAAACTACTATTTTTCTTAGCAAACCAAGAAGCGACATGATTAGTTCGGGCTTCATTACGAACAATAGTTTGTTTGATAACAGTTGGGATTTTTTGGTAGAGTTCTCGAGATTGATTATATTCTGAATCGTTTATTTCACCTGATAGTTTTCCAAGTTCTAACCCAATATCCCACATTGATATGGTTTGAGCAGTATAGGTTTTAGTTGCAGCAACACCAATTTCAGGACCAGCATATAAGTATAGAACCTCATCAGAATGACGTGTTATTGTGCTTCCTATGACGTTGACAGCTGAAAGAATGGTTGCCCCTAATTCCTTTGCATGTTTTATAGCCATTATTGTATCCATCGTTTCTCCACTTTGACTCACGGGGAGAATTACTGTATTTTCATCAATTAATGCACTAATTGATTCATATTCTGAAGCAACAATTGAACTTGCGGGTTTTTTCGCATATTTCCGAATTAGATTTTCTCCTGTTAGTGTGGAATAATGTGCTGTTCCTGCAGCAAGTAGAAAGATTTTTTCTGCATTATACAGCTTATCTGCTATTCTATTTAGTGATGGTTGTTTAATTCTTATGTAATCTGCTAAAGAACTTGGTTGTTCATGTATTTCTTTTAGCATAAAGTGTGGAAAACCTGCTTTTTGAGCCATTTCCGGTTTCCATGAAACAATGTGTGGTTTTCTGATAATTTCTTCCATTGTGTTGAAGTTTAATATCTCATAACCCTTAGAAGTAATAGTGACAAATTCATCATCATGTAACAGAACAACTTTTCGTGTTTGTGCAAGAAAAGCAGGTATATCTGAAGCACAAAACATTCGATCGGAGTTTATGCCTATAACAAGAGGGCTGTCTCTTTTTGCGCAATAAATCCTATCTGGTTCTAGACTTGAAACCACACAAATTGCAAAAGTTCCTTCTAATCTTTTAACTGCTTGAATTATAGCATCCTTTAAAGATTGTTTATCTTTCTTTACCAGCTGCTCGATCATGTGTGGAATGATTTCTGTGTCTGTATCAGATTGAAAAACATGACCTTGGTTATTTAGTTCCTCTTTTAGTTGTTGGAAGTTTTCAATTATCCCGTTATGAATTACAGAAATTTCGCCATTACAATCTATGTGGGGGTGGGCATTTTCTTTGCTTGGGGGACCATGAGTAGCCCATCGTGTGTGACCAATAGCAATATTGCCAACTATGCTACCTACGTCAATTTTTTCAACGACTTCAGCTATCTTTCCTTCATCTTTAGTAATAACAACTTTACCATCAGAAATCGAAGCTATACCAACACTATCATATCCTCTATATTCAAGCCTTGTAAGAGCTTCCACGATATCTTTTCCAATCTTTGCTGTTCTTTGTTGCACAATTCCGACGATTCCACACATAGGTAACACTCAGACAATTCACTGGATTTTACTCTAATACAGTAAAAATCTTTTTCCTATTAAAATGTTATGATTAAAATACATTAAATTTTGTGACTATTCATTACGATAAGAGCTGCTTTTCTATCTTTTCCTGCAAATTAGTTTTCTTCTTAAGAACTTCCTTTAATTTGTCTATACTTAGTGTTGAAGATGGATCTAATTCATGTAGAATCCCTAGATATATACTGGTGAAATCTATTAGATAAGTTGCGGCCATTTGTTTAGCTAGATTCGACTTGCCTTGTGGAAAGATCTCAAGGATTTTTTCAGTTTTTTGAGATATGGTGTTAATTGTTTCTTCAGCTCTTATTTTGATTTGCTTCGGTTCGTTCTTATCTCTGAAAAATATAACAAAAACATCATTTTGAATAGTGTTAGGATTATCCCACGCAACTATACCATTGTGGTTTTGTTCTGGTAACACATCAGCGATAGCTAAAACTTTACTATTTTCATTAAATTCGCACTTTCCCCTAAAAGCTAAAGGAGAATAGATTGAATGTCCTATGAATAAAGGCAGTGTATTGAAAAGACTATAAGCTGTTTTTTTAGCAATATTCTCTTCTTTGCTTGTTTCAGGTGAATATTGTTTTGCTAAACCTTCCAGAATCTTAGCAGTCTCTGCAATATCTTGATCAATAC
Source organism: Candidatus Heimdallarchaeota archaeon (assembly GCA_016839875.1). The sequence goes on along the minus strand of JAEOTK010000115.1, from coordinate 2,877 downwards.
TTTCCAGAAGTTCAAATTTTTCTAGAATCTTAATGAGAGATACGTATATCGATGGAAGGCTACTTCTTGGTGGTAAACCTTCTCGGATTTTTATATGTGGGATTCCGATAGAATTTGATAATTTTTCTAACAAACCTGAGGATGAAATTGAAACAAGCATAGCACCTTTCACAAGAGCGTCTTGATATCTGGAAAGTGTTTCCTCTGTATTTCCTGAGTAACTAATACAAACCACTAGAGTGTTTTCGTCAACAAAATTAGGCAGATGATACTTTCGATCTGTAATTACTGGAACTTTAAATTCTTCTCTGAATAAGCTTACTAGATAATCTCCTGCAATCGCAGAAGCTCCCATTCCACAAATGATAATATTTCTTGGCTGTTTGTATTCGATTGTTTTATTCTTCCATTGAACCTTATCTGGTATATTAAATTTTAAACATTTTTCTTTAGCTTCTCTGATTAAATCAGACCATTCAAGTAAAATTGCTATCTGATTAGATTTATCATATTTTGCTACAATGTCTCTGTCATCTAAATTTATCATTTTATTTACTTCCAAGGATTTAGCTGATTTTGTTTATTTCACTATATCCCCCTTTTCCCAAAGATATTCGAAATTATTGGAAAAGAGTTCAATAATGCCTGGATTAGAAGAAAAGTGAGGACGATAAACATACTTCTCTTGTTTTTTGGGAGAAACCCAAATGACGAATACTACCTGTTCTTGATCAACTAAAGTACCTCGTGCTAAGACATTATTCTCTTCAATTTTTCTAACTTGAGCACCTAAAGAAACAAGGCTCTTTGCATAATTACTTGATCTGTCATCCTCGATTTTCATTAAAACACGTACATTAACGCCCCCATTTAGAGCTTCAACAATCGAATCTTTAACTGTATCAAACCAGTAAAAAACATTGGTAAAAATACAAATCTCTTTCTTCGCTTTTTTGATTATTTCAATTGTTTTAAGCTGCATACCTTCTAATGAGGAATAAGCTTCTAGTAGCTCATCTGGTTTGATAATTAGATGTGATTGATAATCAGGATCGCTTAATAGAGATAAAATTTCTTTTGAGATGTTGTCCATCTTCTTTAGTTCTTCTTGATATTCAATCTCTTTGAAATCAACGAACTTCTGTAATCCTTCTTCTAGATCGATTATCTCAAATCTTTTTGGTCTTCCTGGAATAATTCGTACTAAACCTTTTTTTTCTAAGCTTTCAATTGTATCATAAATTCGGGGAGTTGGTATATCTGTCTGTTTATGAATTTCTTCAGCAGTAGAAGCTGAGAGAGCAATAAGTGTTTTGAGTGTTTTTATCTCATATTGTGTTAGACCTAAGGATTTAAGCTTCAAATCGATTTTATCTGGATCTGACATTATAGGTTCTCCAATTTGCTTTCTATGAAGAAAGATATATAAATTGCTCGAATGGAGAACCTCAGAGGATAAGATTAAATAACCAAAAATTTAAAATCAGAACTAGTAGGAATAAAACTGCAATAACTGGGGCAGTGGTCTAGCTCGGTTATGACAACTCCCTTACACGGAGTAGGTCGCAAGTTCAAATCTTGCCTGCCCCACCAATTTCCTTTGAATCACTTTTTCAGTAGGCTATCTTTTCTTCTTAACACTTGAGCTCCTATTTTTGCTCTACCAAAATAAAAACCAATTTCAGGAACTAACCCATCAGCTCTTGTTCCCTTCTTACATACCAATCTATATTCTAACAAACCAATTCTTTCTATAACCTCAATATCTTCTGCATGATTTGTTTCAAGCAATGCTTTTTTTATTGTTCTTCTTGTAGTGCCACAAATAATGAGAGCATCTTTCTTATCGAGTAAAGGTTCTTTTAGCCATTGAAGGGATTCTTCTGTTAGCTTTAACCATACTTTTGAACCAATAACTTGCTTCTTAGTGATTTCAAAGAACATTGGTAGATTATCTACAATCCCATAAGCTTTAACGAGATTAACAAGAGAACTTTTGTGACCTTCAGATAATTGTTCCCTCATTTCAAATAGTGGATATAAGGCATCTATTTCCTTGGTGGAACTAGAAACCCCTCCATCTACAAATAAACCAAATTTAACTCCACCCACCTCTTTGAATCTACCATAGATTTTGTCCCCAACTTCTATATCTGCTATGCTTCTTAGAGTTCCAAATTTACTGATCAAGAAGTTTTTAGCTATAATCTCATCTTCACCTTCCAATGTTACTTCTGCATGTCTTTTTTTACTAAAAGTGATATTGGTAATTTCTACATCTAGATCTTCAAATTCAGCATCTAATATATATTTCAAAGCTTTTGCTGAACTATGTTTATGAACATTGTATGATTTTTCTAGAATGGTTACAGTTAGCATTGGAAGTTACCTGTTTATTTTATTTTTCTTGTCTGTTTTCCTCTTTCGGAAGGCTCAATTTCAATTTTTGCATTAGTGAATTTTCGTTTTCGAGTTTTCTCTTCTGGAATGGTGTCCAACAAGATAGCAAGAGCTGCTACTTCACTGTGAGGTTGGTGACCAATCGCTATATTGTAATCAGATAGCTCAAAGATAGATCCAGGAACTTTAGCCCCACCAACAACAACAAGTATTTTTCCATCAAATATTTCTCTAAGTTGTTCCAAATGATCAGAAAGTTCAATGCCATACATGGTAAGATGTATGACTGTACCATTGTTTGTTTTCCAATCTTTAATGAATTTTAATGGCTTACCTATGTGAGATATTGAGAAATCTCCTCCCCATTGATTACAAACGTCTTCAATACTTTCTTCAATATTTGAATCATGATCTCCTGAATACAGAAATTCAGCTGCACCAAATGCTCTAGCAGTAAGGGCTAGATGAGTCGTTATT
>JAEOTK010000114.1 GCA_016839875.1 Candidatus Heimdallarchaeota archaeon | reverse complement strand
TTCTTATTTCTGGTCTGGTGAATTTACTAATGCGCTAAAATACGGTCAAAAATCCTTGGATATTGCAGAAAAAATAGGTTATCCTTGGGGAATAAGTTATGCTGTTGGTTGTTTAGCTATTAGCTATATGCATAGAGGGGAATTAGATTTAGCTCTTAATTATTTTCTTAAAAGTGGAACCTTTATAGAAGAATCAAACGATGTATATTGGTTAGCTTGCCAATTTTTGGATTTAGGATATTTATACTGGCTAAAAAAAGATTTGAAATTAGCTTTGGAATATTATACGAAATCAATTTCTCTCTTCAAAGAAGCAAGGATTGTAAGTACTCGTCATTTACCCTGGACACTTTTTCGAATGAATCTAGTTCTTATAGAAATGGATCAATATGATGAAGCTTACAGAAATCTGGAACAAATTGAACTCTTATACTTGATAAAAAACAAACCAGTCTTTAAGATGATTTATCATCTTGCAATGGCGGTTCTTCTTAAAACTAAGAAGGATGAAAATAGTTGGAATGAAGCTATTAATTTATTGGAAGAAGTCAGTAAGGAAGATATTGTGTTTTTAGAATTGAATGGTTTAGTAGTTTTTCACTTGTGCGATTCTTACTTAAGATTACTACAAAAAACAAACGATTTGGATGTTTATGAAAAACTAAAGAATAGTGTAAAATTCTTAAAAGAAATGGCAGAGCAGCAAAGATCATATATTCTACTTACACAATCTCTTCTCTTACAATCCAAACTAGAACTCATTGAATTTAACATTAAGGAGGGGCAATCATTGCTAGAGAAGGCACAAACCATTGCTGAAGAAAAAGGAATAATTAATCTTGCAAAAATGATTTCTAATGAGCATGATGTTCTCCTTGACCAACTAAGCAAATGGGAAGGAATGTCAACTTATTTGCCAAGTTTAGAGGAAAGATTTGAATTCACCCATATTGAAGATATACTGCATAGAATGATAAGAAACAATGTCACCTTTATTGACATTGTTGACGAAATGGAATCACCAAATTTCTTCCTAATCATGAATCAAGCTGGTTCTGTTCTCTTTTCTGAATCTTTAAGTGATATTCCGCTTGAAGATGAATTTTTACAAGGAATACTGTCTACAATTGATGAGTACAAAAAAACAGAACAAACAAGTGATGAAGTAATTAAGCGTTTGAAGTACAGTAATTATACTATTGCGATAAACTCTCAAAAAGAAATACTGATAGTCTATGTGTTTATTGGGAAATCTTACTGTGCTTTACAGAAGTTAAAACAAATAATAAAGGAATTTCGCTCATTCACAGGTGAGTGGTATACTTATTTTGGGAAAATAAAAGATGGAATAGAATTAACTCTAGATGAACGAATGGAATTAGCAAAGTATTTAGAAAGTGTTTTTGTCTAAAGAAAATCTCTCTTTTAGAATAAGTTAATATACAACTCACTAAAATTCTTATCTGATTCGCGTTTGATTGTGTATAAATATAGATACAAAATTTTTGGTATCATCTTGTTATTGTTAATTTTATCAAATTTTGCTGTATTTTTCAGATATTCCAGAGCTCAAGTTATTAATGCTCCTCACGATGTCGATAGGAAAGCGAATGGGAACACCTTAGTATGCACTACAACTTTTGCTGAAATGTTTGAACACATAGATAGAAGAAGTGATCAGCTACCAATGCCAGCTGAGAGTGATCTTCATAGGATAATTGAAGTGAATGAAAAGGGAGAAGTTGTATGGGAGATAAAAGATTTAGGAATCCCTCATGAAGTGGAAGAACTTCCTAATGGACATTTACTTGCAGCTGACACTAGTAGGGATAGGATTATTGAAATAAACTATCCTAATAAAAATATTATTTGGAGTTGGGAACCAGAACAAATTAACTGGACACAAGTAAATCCAGTCTGGGGTGCAAATCATTACTACAACAATCCAATAATTTATGATTTCACACATATGAATGATGTAGAATTTATGCAATATGGGAGTTGGAATGCATGTTTAATATCTATTAGGAATTTTGATCTTATTGTAGAAGTAAATTACACTGCAGAGCTATTAGGACCGTCTAACAATCCTGCAAATATAGTATGGTGGTTTGGAGATTATGGAAACCATTCAATGATAAACAAGCAACATAATCCTGATTATTTAAGTAATGGAAATATCATTATTGCTGATTCTCAAAATAACAGAATCATAGAAGTAAATAGAACTAATAAAGAAATAGTTTGGGAATATGATGAAGGTTTAAAATGGCCTAGAGATGCTGATGAACTAGAAAATGGGAGATTACTGATAACTGATTGTTTTAACAACAGAATAATCGAGATTGACAAAGAATCCAAAGAAATTCTATGGAAATACAGTAGAAACACCATAATTCCTTATGAAGCTGATATGTTAGAAAATGGTAATGTTTTGATAAGTGGAGATTATGGAGGGAAGGTTGTTGAGGTGAACAGAAAGGGTAGAGTTGTATGGACATACGATAAATCTGCTGTTCAATCTGCGTTTTACATGAATGCTACGTTCATAGTTTTAATGTGTATGAATGGAATTTTCTATCAAGTATCTAGATTATACAAAAGGGAAGTAGATAAAAAAGAGAGAAACAGAAGAATAACTGCCATAAGTTTTCAATCACTAGCTTTGTTATTTTTTGCGTTTATCCTAGTTGCTTACCACTTCTTTATACGAGTATTAATACACATTGCATACTCTACTATCGGTCACGAAATGTTTTGATCAGTTTTTTTCTTCATTTTTTCGAATATAGTTTTCAGATTTAGATTCATCACAATGATGCCAAATACAATCAGAGCTATACCTGCAATTTGAATATTTACAATTGTTTCATTGATAACAAAAATACCAAGAACGATTGTAAGAATAATACTTGCAGAAGCAAAACTAGGGACAACTACATTTGCTCTTGCCATAGTAAAACCAAATTGTGTTATCGCAAGCGTAACAGTTGCAAATACAAAAGTAACAAATGTGAAAATCAGTGCGAGTTCACCAATATCTGAAAGTCTTTTTGCTAATGTTTGAAAAGCCATAAAACATCCAGCATTTAATCCTAAAAGAATCCCAACTATGTTTGATGGTTTTCGAGAAGCAAAGATGTTTAGTGGTATGGTGATAATAACTAGAACCCCAAAACCAATGAGAAAAGCATTGCGAGCAAAATCAGATTTCACTAATTCGACAGGATCTTTTGCTACAACATTGATCAATATTGTTCCTGTTATTATTAGAATAACAGCTGCTATCTCTTCCTTTGATATTGATTCTTTGAGAACGAAAAAAGAAAAAACTAACAAAGTGATTAAGCCAATTCCCTCAAGAGGTGCAATAAGATTCATTGGAGTATGAAAAACTGCTAAGGGTATCCACTGAATAAATACAAATAAAGCTGTGAGAACAGTTCCAAAAATCCAAATACCAGAATGTTTACTCTTTATTGTCTTTTCTTCTTGTAATCCAACTATTGCGTATTTTTGTATGCCTTTTCCGATATATAACGAGATATATGCAATTAAACCGATAAGAACTCCAAAAAATAAATCGGGATTAAATGCACCCATAGGAAGTTCATAATGACTACATTTACATAAATTTTCGTGTTCTAAGCATCTTCCAAATCATCCAAATCTATTCTGAAATGAGTGGTTTTCATGAACTTCTCTGGATTCTTTTCAAATAACTCTAAACAGGGTGTATCACAGAAATAGAATTTCTTATTTTTGTATATTGTAGAAACCTCTTTAGTTGGAAGATCTGAACCACAACATGTTTTAGGTTCTGTAGACTTCATATAGAGAAATTCTCAGCTTCTGCTTTTATTCTTTCGAAATTACAAAAAATGTGAATTATACAAGAAATTTAGAATGCAGAAGGCTGTTTTAGGATCTTATCAAATCCCTTCTCTAGAACTTCTTTTTGCTCAGATGTTGCATCCGAAAGAAGACTCAAATAGAATTTCTTTGCTTGCTTTATCAGTTCTTTTGTTGCATTTACTCTATCGATTTTTGGTCTAGTAAGTAATTCAGCTATTGTTATTCTTCTCATTCTTTGCCAATTATTTACTACTTGCCAAGTAAAACCTTTTACGGCTAGTTTAGAAATAGGAACAACGTCTGCTAACAATTCTGTTAAAGAATCTATCATCTCTTGTTGTGCAGGATCTAGTTGGAGCTTCTTATATTCTTCTTCAGCTTTAGATATTTTTTCAGTATTGAATTCTAGCTCCTTTGTTTCAGCAGTCATTATTTTCACCATGCCAATTTGCGTCAATGCTATGTAGAGATTTCCCTATAAGTAATCTCCAGTAAATTGAGATGTTTTTATATCTTGTTTTTGTAGCAAAAACAAGTATAATGTCGGTTAAACTATGGTAATGGTAATATTTATTCCATTGCAAATTTAAGAGCAGCCATTGAATGGATGGTTGTTGTATCAAAAACAGGTATAAGAGAATCTTCTTGTTTTACTAACAATGGAATCTCTGTACAACCTAAAATAATCCCTTCTGCACCATTTTCATGTAGTCTACTTATCACTTCTAGATATTTCTTCTTTGATTCTGGATTTAGAATGTGATAGGTTAATTCATCAAATATAATCTGATTAACAATCTGTTGATCCTCTGATGATGGAACTATAGTTTCTATGTTATACTTAAGAAGTACTTCTTGATAGAAATCCGATTGCATTGTGAAAATTGTACCTAATAAACCAATTTTCTTAAGACCCATGGATTGGATTGCTTCACCAGTAGTTTCAATTATACTAATCATAGGAACTCCAATTTTCTCCTTTATTTCATAAAAGATTTTGTGAATTGTATTTGTTGCTATTATGATAACTTCTGCTCCTGCAACTTCTAAATTTTTAGCTGATCGAAAAATTACTTGTTCAACTTCTTCCCAATTATCCTTAGCAACTAAATTCTTTACTGCTTCTAAATCTAAGCTATCAATAATTAAAAGAGGTGATGCTGCTCCTCCTTTGATTTTGTTATACTCTTTAACAAGAATCTTGTAGTATTCAATAGAAGATTCAGCACTCAATCCACCAATAATGCCAATCTTTTTCATAGATTATCAAATCAGATAATTTATAATAAACTTTACTTATATTGAAAGAACCACTATTTTCCTCTTTTCTTATGCAATTTGATTAGATTCGTTTTAACCTGAGATAATTTTTTACCATGTAAAGGATAGAATAGTAACGACATAAAACCTAGAAAAAGAAAACCTAATGGAAGTATTCCAACACCTAAACGAAGTCCATGAATAGCTTGAGTGGATTGAACAGTTAATTCAGAGTTATAACCAAAGAATGTGATAATTGCCGTAAAGAAGAATATGATTAGAGATGAAGAGGGTTTGGTGACTAAAGCGTTTATTCCAAAAAACATTCCTTCTCTTCTATTGTTTGTTTTGAGTTCATCTTCGTCAGCAACATCACCAACCATAGGGTTAACTAGAAGCCACCAAACAGTAGACATACACAAACAAACTCCATAGCAAATAGCCATTAAAACAACAGATTGTGCAAAATAAAGACCAATGAATCCAAGAATCATCAGACCTATTACTATGAAGAATGAGTTTCGAAGTCCTATCCTTTTCTGAACTCTCTCAAATATGAATAAAATTGGTATATAGAAGACACCTGTTGCTACTGTGATAATCAAAATAGGAATCTGATCTAGCTGGAAGACATACTTGTAGTAGATTGGAATAACTGCTAAAAGATTGATTGAAACAGCATTCATCATGAATGAAAAAATTACAAAGAATATGAAGGATTTAGATTTGAAGGTTTCTTTAATAGCTGGCCAGATTGGTAAAGGTTGAGAATCCTCTCCTTCTAACGATCGTTCTTTCAATTTAAAGGAACCAAATACCATCAGAATGAGAGCTAATATACCAATGGAAATGAAAATCAGAGACATATTACCAGTACTTAGAGTTTTGGAAGGAATAACCAGATTAGGTGTCATAGAGGCAATTCCCACAGGTATCATGCTAAGTAACATGGCAATCATAACTATTCTAGTTCGTTCGTTTGTGCTTGAAGTCTGATCTACTTGCATTGCACTGAGATTCAAACCTGCAATTGTCAAACCTGTATCGAAAATGAATAGAGCAACAAGTAAGAAGATGAAAAGCGATACTTGTGACCATTTAGATGATGCTAACCAGAACATCAGATAACCGACAAAGTAGAAGGGTATAGATATTTTAACGAAGTATGCTCTCTTTCCTCTTTTATCCATTCTCTTCTTATCAGACATATAACCAAAAATAGGATCATTGATTGCATTCCAGACAGCAAAGATAATCATAACTATTCCGTAGTTAATGGGATCCATATGAAGGATATCAACATAAAAGCCAAATAACGCTCCCATGAAAAGAGCACCAAACATATCAGAACCAGATTTAGTCAGACCAAGATAGATTTTTTGTCTAAATGAAACTCGTTGATCATTTTCTACTAGCATATTCTTAGGTTCTGTTTCTGCATTACTCATTTCAGTACCTTTTCTACAGAATCGCTGGTTTCTATATCAATTTTCCCTAAAACGAATAAGAAATCGGATAAATTCAAATATCCTTATCCACAATGTTAAGGAAGTTAGTAATTAACTAAACAGGATAGAAAAAAAATGGCTAAAGGAACAACAATGTTTGGAATTATCTTTGGATTAATTCTTGTAGGGGGAGCTTTCTTTATGGGGTGGTTTTATGCTAGTGATTGGCAATTTAGTGATGATCCACAGCAGCTTACTCCTGTGATTGATGGTATTATTGGAAAACAAGAATGGAAAAGGAGTTCGTATAATAATATCCCATTCTATTTGGATGTTGATAATGAACTTGATACACTTGTAAATAAATCAAATGTAGATGGATGGAACTATCTTTCCGTTGCGGAAGATGAAGATTTTTACTACTTTGCAGTAGACTTGTGTTCAGACCGTACAAACAATATGGATGGTGAATGGTTCTCTGCTCATCTTGCGAACCGTTTGCCAGATGCTGAATATTCAAAACTTGCTTTCTATGCTCTGGAAGATTATGGATATGAATATCTCTTCTATAATGTAAGTGAAGATAGTGTGTTTGATAATGACTACTACATGTATGGTGGTTCTTCAGACTACTATGATATCCCAATTGTGCCAGATTATGATTCAATGGAAGTCTTTCGAGGTAACACAACTGGAGACATGTATGATTTCTGGACTGATTACGATGATTTGAACATTACAGCAACTTCGAAATATTATGTTAATGATACTCATTGGTTATCAGGACAATTCTTAGATATTCATTTTGGTATAGATGTTTTTGAGAAGTTTCCAGATGTAAATGTCACTGCATTTACCTCAAGTCTTTCAGATATGGAACTGCGTTTAGTATTAAAATCAAATTTAACAGCTGATCCAATGCATTCCTCTGAAGCTGACGAGTTTTATTGTTCTGTAACAGAACACGGAGGAATTCCTGGAGATATGAATGCTGATGGTTTTCTAAATTATACTCAAGTTTTGCCTTTCTCTGCAGATATAGTATCGCATAAAACTGTAGATCTGAATTATTCACGTATTAATCCATCAACAGGAATGTTTTATTTCTCAATTCACTGCTGGAATGAAGTAAATGCATCATATCCAACTAATTTTGAATTACAAATTGACAAACTATCTCTGAAATTTAGAACACAAAGTTTGGGTTCAGTAATTGGTACAACTATTGGTTCAGGTAACTATGACATAGCATATTCTTATGGTCCAAGTGAGAATTGTCCTGAAGATCATAGGATGTTCGAATTCAAAATTGCAAAAGCAGAATTTCCTGTACTAGAAAATGACTTACTATATCTAAATATAGCTGGTTATGGAACAATGGCAATGATGGGAACAAATTTCTGGATGCACCCAATATATGGATATCCCGCACCTCCGCTTTACTCATCTATTATAGATAAGGGTCAATTTCTAACATTAGATATGAGTATAACTTAGTTCCATACTCTTCTTTTTTTCTTTTTCAAAAAATCTCTAACAAATACATACAAATGCAATTGATTAATTCAAAGGTTTTATTTGCAATCATGAATTTCCTTCTAAAATTCATCGGATAAATTCAAATACATTGAACAACATAGTTAATGAAGTTAGCAAATAACAGAAAAAGTGAAAAAAATGGCTAAAGGAACGACAATTTTAGGAATTCTTTTTACACTAATACTTGCCGGAGGAGCTTTCTTTGTGGGGTGGTATTATGCAAATGATTGGCAATTTAGTAATGATCCACAGCAGATTACACCTGTTATCGATGGTATTATTGAAAAAAATGAATGGATAAGAAGTTCTTATAATAACATCCCATTCTACTTGGATGTTGATAATGAACTTGATCCAGTTGAAAATAAAACAAACGTAGATGGATGGAATTATCTATCGGTTGGTGAAGATGCAGACTACTATTATGTCGCTGTAGATTTATGTTCAGATAGAACGAATAACAAGAACGGGGAATGGTTTGCTCTTAATTTAGCGAATCGTTTACCAGATACCACATACTCAAAACTTGCATTTTATGCATTGGAGGATTTTGGATATGAATTCTTCTATTATAATGTAAGTGATGATAGTGTGTTTGAAGATGAATTATACACTTATTTTCCACATCAAATTCACTATGATATTCCTATAGTACCAGAAACAGATATACTAGAAGTGTTTCGAGGAAATATTACTGGAGATTTCTATGATATTTGGGGAGACTATGATGATATGAACATAACAGCAACTTCTAGATTTTATACAAACGATAGTAATTGGTTAGCAGGAAACTTTCTAGATATTCATTTTGGTGTTAATATTCTTGAGAAATTCCCAGATGTAAACATCACAGCATTCACTTCAACTTTAATTGATATGGAACTAGTGTATAAACTACAGTCTAATTTGACCGCAGATCCTTCGCATTTCTTTGAAGCTGATAAATTTCATTGTTCTATAGCAGAACATGGTGGAGAACCAGGAGATATGGATAGCGGTTATTTCTTGAATAATTATACACCTATTTCTTTTAATGACAATATTTATTCGATTGGAAGTGTCGATTTGAATCATACGAACTACAATCCATCAACTGGGATGTTTTACTTCTCAATTCACTGTTGGAATGAAGTGAATGCGTCACATTCAACTGGTTATGAACTACAAATAGACAAACTCAATCTTAAGTTTACATCATATGCTTTGGGTTATGTCGTTGGAAACTCCATTGCTTCAGGGAACTACGAAATAGCTTATTCCTATGGTCCAAGCGAAAATAGTCCCGAAGATCATAGAATGTTTGAATTCAAAATTGCTAAAGCAGAATTCCCAACTCTAGATGATGAGTTTCTCTATCTGAATATTGCTGGATATGGAACATTAGCAATGGAAGGAACTAATTTTTGGATGTATCCAATGAATGGTGACCCAATGCCTCCAGTTCAATCATCAATAACAGATTATAGACAATTTGCAAAATTTGATATGAGTATAACTTAATACTCTCTTCTTCCCTTTTTTGCTTCAATGTTTTTTTGATAATTTTGGTTATTGAAAATGTGTTTTTTGGTAGTTGAGATTTACAAAAAACTCCACTTTATTTTTTTGAAGTTGCTGACTTTAATTTGTTAAATGAAAGTATATTCAAAAGAAGAACATAAGTAGATTTTAGATAAAAATGAAACACAAATTAGTAAAAATATCAACAGGGATTTTCTTTCTAATCTTATTTGTTACAATTCAAGTAAGTGCAGATGATCAGGACTTCTTCTACAATGAAAATAGTAACCAAGTGACTTTCAAATACTATGATTTGGAGTTCATCTCAAAAGCAGGTGGAAGTGTACCAAAATTCCAATTCTTGACAGATACAGGATTCGAATTCTCTGAGGGATTTTCCTTCAATATTCAGTTCAAATCCATTATTGAATATATGGATTATAATGAAGATGGTGCATTCCAAAATGATGAAACTGGACTATGGAAAGATACATCTCCATCAATGCCAGTTTACTCAAATATACTCGCTCTTTCAGCCGTTCAATTTGAGTTCAGCGGTTTCAGAGTTGACTATATTGATATTACTGAAGAACAGCAAGAAGTAGCAGCAGTTCATTTTGACTATACATCTACATCAGTTCATGTGCCTAACTATGGAGACTTCGAAATCAAGATAACTGTTCATATGTATCTTGCAGATCAAGTTATTGATGGTTATGAGATTATGGGTGGAGCTGAGATGAAGTTTGATGTTACTATGAATAACTGGCCTTGGCAGAGAGAAGATTCTAATCTAGCTCTTAGATTTGACATTACTCCAACAACCAATACTCATAGAATCAATGACACAAATGGTCAATTAATAAATAACTACGAAAATAGCACTGGAAGTGAATATAAAGTTCAAAATCAAGAGCAAGTTAAGCAACAATTTACTTTAGGCGATGAGCACTATCAAGCATTCTTTGCTTATGCAACCCAAGCTAAATACAATATTTCAAACACATATCAATATAGAACAGTTAACGCATCCTATTCTTGTGTAGGTGATGGGACAGTACAAACCTATCTCAGCTTTGAACATTTTGATGATGAAGTTACTTACGATCCGTCAATAGGAACATTAGAAGATCCAATTGTTGAGGAATCTGGTTTTGGTGTGGTTGAAATAGTTACTATTAGTACTGTATCAGTATTAGTTATCACCCTATTGAGTAGAAAACTAAAGAAGAAATAATTCTTCTCTTTTTTTTAAAAAATATGATAAAGAATGAGAAATTTTCTCATTCGATTGTTTTACTATATTTGCTAATATTCATAAGAACTTTCGAGAGTAATAATTTCTATACTCTCTCGTTTTTCTTGAAGTTTTTCTGATAGTTCTTTATATGTAGGATCTTCTCGAAGTTTCTCTACTGTCTGTTCGTAGTGAGTTTTATCTTTATAGACGACCATCAAGTACATTTCAGAATTGTCGTCAACATTTGTTCCACCGCCAAGAACCTGTACATCATACTTCTTGTAGATTTTACTGAAATCTTCAAAGCTGTCGTCATAAATAACATCTGTAGATATTTGTTTTGATTTGTATAGTTTGTATAACATGATAGACATTTCGTTGATAATCTTCTTAAAGGTGAGTTTATACCAAAAAAAGAGTGGCGTTACTCAATGGTTGGTAATATCTCTCTTGAACATAAAAGGTGTCATCTTGTTCAAAACTCATCAAAAACCCATTCTGGAACATTAGGTTTTGCTTCATCTGGAATTGGACATTCGTAGCTCTTTGAATCTAATCTTTCTTTTAGTTCATTCTTAGCTTCATCTATGAGCTCTGTTTTATCCAGAAATTCTAAAACAGTTAGAGCCAACACCTTTGCTGCAACAATCATCCCTTTATGTCCTATACTTGAAGCACTTTGAGTTACTTCTTGCCAAGAATGCCCAGGGGTACCCAAAGCAGAACAAGTTACTCCAACTTGTGATGTTGGAACAACCCAACTCACATCACCCACATCTGTAGATCCTGGTAAACAAATCTCAGGAAGTTTATTTGGTAAAATATCATCAAAGAGAACTCCATTTTTCATTTTCTCTACCATCTCTTTACCAATTACAGTTGCAAAAGCAGCAAGGAAAGCTACTCCTGATTTTTCACCCTTTGGAAAAGTCTCTTGTATTTTCTTTCCGAAATTAACTTCTTCTTCAGAAAATTGTGGTGCCCCTACTTCTACGAACTTGTCATAAAGAACTTCTCCAATCACGCTATTTGGGATTGTGTTAGATGCAGCTTTATCAATAATTACCTCCACTTCTGTTTCAGTCATCGTTGCTGCTCCTTTAGCTACTTTGATTACTCTCTCAAAGATATCCTTAGTTTGTTGATTAGTTGGTGCTCTAACTAGATATAGTACTTCTGCATCTGCTTGAACAACATTAGGGGCATTTCCTCCTGTGTTGGTTATAGCATAATGCAGTCTAGCATCAGAGATAATATGCTCTCTCAGAAAATTCGCTCCTACATTCATCAGCTCGACTGCATCGAGGGCTGATCGACCTGATTCAGGATCTCCAGCAGCATGAGCACTTATTCCTGTAAAACGGAAGTAAGCTTGGATATTAGATAAGCTAGATAAATTGAATATGAAACTTGTACTGAAAGGGTGCCAACAGAGAGCAATATCAACATCATCAAACAATCCTTCTCTTACCATGAAGGTTTTACCAGATCCCCCTTCTTCGCCAGGACAACCATAATACTTGATTATACCATCCATACTATTTTCTTCTAAATATCTCTTAACAGCAATTGCAGCTAATAAACTACCAACACCTAGTAGATTATGACCACAACCATGACCGTTACCATTCGGAATTAATGGTTTCTTTTCACTTGTAATTGCTTCTTGGCTTAAACCTGCTAGTGCATCATATTCTCCTAAAAGTGCAATTATCGGACCTTTGTTACCATAAGTTCCAATAAAAGCAGTTGGCATATCAGCTACTCCTTTAGTAACTTCAAATCCTTCATCTTCTAACATTTTAATCTGAAGTTTTGCTGATTTAACTTCCTCAAAACGTATTTCTGCAAACTCCCAAATTTCATCAGCCATTTCTATGAATCTTTCTTTATTCTCATCTATCCACTGGATAATTCCGTCTGATTTTGCCATTTTTGGAACCTAGGAGATAGGACGAGTAATTAGTTTTAATCTTTCTGGAAAGACTATCTCTCTCTAGAGAACTCTGAATTTAAGCAATTTTTCCTTGGGAATTCTTATAAGTGCATCTTGGTGATTTTTGTAAATCGAGGATTTGCTTATTTAAGAAATAAGGTGATTGGAAATGACAAAAATAAAAGTAAAAGTGATAAAAAAATTCAATCCAAAAGATGTTTTTGGTAGTGAGATAACTTATCCAAGAGGAGATATTGTTCCGACATGCTATGTATTTGAAGAAGGAGAAGAATTCATCATAGAAAACTTAGAAAAACCTGAGAAGTTTTGTGGATGGGGATGGAAAACAGTTGTAAAGGACATTGAACTTTTAGTTTCAGGAGAATATGAGTACTGGATTACTCCTGGAATAATTTATAGTAGTTGTACAGATGGAGCAAGACCAGTCTGTTTTCAATTAGAGAGAATAAGTGAATAGGTGATAAAATGAGAAGTAAAGTGAAAATAACTGTTGTAAAACAATTCTTGCCAGAAGACATTTTCGGTCATGATTATACCCTTGTCTCAGGGAAACTTGTAACCAATTGTTCCATGAAACCTGGAAACGAATTTGTTTCAGATGGAACAGGAAACAAGCCAGAAGGATTCTGTCCCCATGCATGGGATAGTATTTTTAAGAATGTTCATCTCCTTACTTGGGGTGGAGGATATCCTGAAACAATTGGGGAGGGTATATCCTTTGGTGTATGTCCAGATGGATTGAGACCCGTAATTTTTAAACTTGAGAGAATTGAAGAGAAGTAGGATCACAATTTTGAAAACATGTATTGTTTCTTCCCTTTTGTTTTCATTTTGAATAATCCTTTTTCTGTAACTAAAGAGAGTATCTCATCATCAGAATGCATATCTTTTACACATAGAATCCCTTCAGGTTTTAATATTCTGTGTAATTCTTTCAATTGCTTTTGAGGTGTTAGTAGAACTTTCAAAAGATCATAAAAAAGAACTATGTCTACACTAGCATCCTCTAACTCTGTATCACAATCAGAGAGAATATATTCTATATTAGTTGCTTTTTTTCGTTTTGCTTTCTTCTTAGTGCGCTTTATTGCTAGAGGATGAATATCTAAAGCATATACCTTACCTTTCTCACCTACCCTCTTAGCTGCTGGAATTGTGAAACTACCTAAACCACAACCATAATCTAAAACGATATCTCCAAGTTTAATACCTATTTCCTTTACAATTTTGTCAAGATTTACAAGTATATCTCTCGTTGCTATCATAGAGGCTAGAACTCTAAAAAGAGAATTACCTACTAATTCATCCATTTTAATCACTTAATTTTCTTTAATATATATGATTCGTTTAATAGTTAATAAGCATATTACATCAGATATGTTCAATATAACTAGAATTTTACTTCAAGTACGATAAATTTGAATGAAAGTCAGAAGCATAATCATTCTTTTCTCCTTTCTCTTTCTTTTGAACTAGAAAAATATATTTACATAGAGATTAGTACATTTTCAAGAGGTTATTCAAGTGAAGATTGCAATTCTGTATCATAGTAAGTTTGGCAATACAAAAGAACTAGCAATTTATTTGGCTCAAAAGGTGAAAGAGAAGGGACATGAAATTCAATTATTCAGAACAACGGAAAATAAACCTAAGACACTGTTTGAATTTGATCCAGATGCAATGTTGGTGGGTGGTCCAACCCAGTTCGGAAAACCTGTTCGTAAATTAAGTAATTACATAAAGAAATTAGGGAAAATTGTACAAAAGACTTCTATCGAAAAAGCAGCAGTTTTCAACTGTTATACTAGTGATGATGTTACTAAGATAATCCAAGAACAGATTGCAGATGCTTTTCCAAAAATCAAACTAATGGAGAAAACTCTTCCAATACTTACAGGTGATGGTACAGGTGAAAATTGGAATAAGGTAATGTTGCAGGAAAAATGGGAAGAAGAAGCAAGCAGCTTTATCTCAGATTTCCTGGTTTTTCTATGATTCTCAAGGTCTAGCATAAATTCTGTTATACACAAAATCATAGAATTTACCAATTAGCTTTTTTATTGGGTTTAGTTTTACTGGATAATAGTAATCTGATTCAAAGTATCCTTTTTCTCTATAGTACTTAAAATCCCGAAAATCCTTGCTGGTGAATACTTTACCAAAAAACTGTGGTCGATGAAAAATGAAATCTCTCCTATCAAGGAATACTTTCATTAATCCTGACTATAGATTATCTTCTAATAAGGTTTCATGCATTTTAGTAGTTTGCTTTTGTCGATCAATTTTTTGTATTCCAATTTTTGAAAAATCATACAATGACTCTTGTTCGAATAAATTAGTCTTTTTTGTAATAAAC
>JAEOTK010000113.1 GCA_016839875.1 Candidatus Heimdallarchaeota archaeon | reverse complement strand
TATGAATAATCTATTTATTGAGAGTTGTGTAGTATAACCTAGGGGGCTACAATTCAAGGATTCATGTGGAAAACAACCGACAGGTAGTTTAACTTTAAGCATATATTCATCGGTAGAATATGTAAAATATTGAGTGAAAGGAAATATGTAATACACAGGCTCTGCTTGTACAGGATCCAATGTGATTTCTAGTTTATAATGTAAAGATATTGTAGTGTGATTACCAGTAGTCAAAATAGATGATAAGTTGACTTGTAGTCCAGTATCACTGATTTTCTCATAATAAATCTGTTCTAAATATTGATCCTTTATGATTAAATCAGTGTAATTTTGCTTTAAGGAAATAAAGAGGAAATCAGTATCATTTTGGTTATTTTGAATCTTAAATTCCTCTTCTACAGCTATATTATCAACATCTTTCATCTTAATATATGTTGAATGTTTTAAAACCTTAAAGTTCCCTAGAGCTAGTTTAGGTTCCTTTTTTGGAAGGGAAAAAGAATCAGATGTAGTAAGTTCAGTTTGTTTGAATGTCTCTGAAGCAGAAAACAATAGAATTATCGAAATAGTAATCAGAAATCTAAAGTATTTGGTATTCTGCTTCAACAGTAAAAGATTGTTGGATGATTTTAAAAGAATTTCCCAGAAGGATTTATTATATGGGTTTTCTGATTCAAGAAAGATAATCTTTGAATATTCGCATAATCTTTATATTAGTAAAAGTAAAAAATTAAGTTATGTTGTCTTCTAGGGTTCAAAACAAAAGAAAAACACCAGTTTATTCATTTTTTCTGATTATAATCATATGTTCATCCATACTAAATACGCAAATCATAGTAAAATCGGATAGAGTTATTTGGTTAGATTTGAATTTGAAAACTCATGCAGGGGGTGTTTCCCCTGATATTGGTCTTCTCATTGCTGATCATTTAGAAGACATAGGAATTGATGTTACTGTTGTCATAGAGGAATGGAGTGTTTTCACAGATTCTCTCTGGACTTCAGATTTTGATTTAGCGTTCTTAAGTACCGTTGGAGTAGGAGAAACTCCTGATTGGCAGCATTACTACAAGGAAGGAGGATTTTTCTCTACAATCTTTGGTATGAAATATGATATACCTTACTGTAATCTAAATGAATTGATGCTGGAAGAAGGAATCGAGATAATGGATTTCGAAGAAAGGCAACAACATTACTATAATTGGCAGGAGCTAATGATGAACAAAATAATACCCCTGCTTCCATTGTTTTCCAGTCCAAATTATGAAGGTTTATGGAGCAATACTTTGGGATTTGATAGCAGATGGGGAATTGTAAACAGCCTACCCTATATGAGTTATGGGGGATACCATGAAGGACAAGAATCCTTAGAAGAATTAAATATAGAGACTGATTGGGTGGAATTGAATCCTTTATATAGACCTACTTGGGATCTTCAATACGATTATAGCAATACTAGGGTTTTAGATTTAATACACGAACCAATGATTCAATGGAGTCCTGAACAAATACCAGTAAATACAGGTCTTATTAGAGATTGGATAAAGATAGATGATAATCACTTTAAATTCTTCTTAAGAGATAACGTTTATTGGAATCCTTCATACAATATTACAGGTCGAGATACAGGTTCAGATTCTTTAGATACAATTCCTACAGGAGAACTAATGATTGGTTTGAAAAACTCCGAATACAGTACTGGAACCAATCAGCAAGTTACCGCTAAAGATGTTGTTTTTACAATTTTAACTTTCGGTAATCCAATTGTTAGTTTAACTCCCGATTTAATGGAGATGTTCTCAGACGTTTATGTTGACCCTCTTGATCCCCTAGCTTTTCATCTACATATTGATCTCTACCCAGCAACTCCTAAGTTAGAACCCTTTGCTGATTTTTGGATGAGACTAATGGAAAGGATTATGCCTGAGTTCTTTTTAAACTCAACAAATCCAGAGGTAACTTATTCTCTTGGAGGTGTAAAAACGATTGGATTGTATGATGGCATCTGGAATACACCTCAATGGCTAGATTACAGTACGTCAGCTTTTGGATGTGGAAAATATATGCTTGATTACCATATTCCAAGTACAGTAACCGTATTTCAACGCAGTCCGTACTGGTTTGGAGTAGGTGCAATTGATGGAACAAATGGACTAACACCTTTCGTTCAAACTATTAAAGCCCACATTATTCCTGATAGTTCTGTCGAACTAGCTGAATTTAAAGCTGGAAACATAGACTGGATGTTTTTGAATCAATTTCCAGTTGATAGAGGACTTATGGAACGCGACTCACGCTTTGAAATCATCAAATCTCTTGGTCCAAATTTCAATTATATGGCAATCAATCTTAATAAACCGTATATTGGAGGAGAATGGAACTATTTCTTCAATCCTGAAGACAGTAAAGAAGGTTATACTTTAGCTTGTTCTGTTCGCAAAGCGATCTGTTATGCGATAGATAGAGAAGAAATAAATACTGAACTCTATGATGGAGAAAAAATAATAGCACACAGTCTTCTCTATCCATATACTGAATACTATTATTACGATGACATAATAAAGTATGAAAGAGATCTAGAAGCTGCTTTTGATTGGCTGTCTTTCTTAGAAACTTATCCAGATATAACTGTAACAGCAAAGAATCATGATAAAGTTGGCAAGGATATAATCATTAAAGCAAAATATGATGATTCCTTTGACATTACTTCTTCTATTCTTAAGTACAGTGTAAATAATGGAGAATGGATAAACAAAACAATGGAAAAAACATCGGATAATGCGTATGAATTTAATTTAGGAAGTAATTTTAGGAAAAATACTTTGATAAAATTATTTATAGAATTAGAAACTTCCGAAGGGAGTAAATTCAATAGTCAGATATATTCGTTTTCAGTTGGACATCTCAATCCTACACTGAAGGTTTCATTTCCAAATGCGATAGTTGCTTCACTTACACTGTTCTGGATAGCGTTCGTTATTAAAAGAAAGAGAAAGAAAAAACAGAAAATGAGCTAAAACTTATTATCATAATAAACCTAAATTGAATGTCTATGAAGATTAGTAAGAAGATTATTTTTCTATTTGTGGCTTTTGTTGTTTATCTTCTACTTAGTATTTTAATTGAACCAAGTA
>JAEOTK010000112.1 GCA_016839875.1 Candidatus Heimdallarchaeota archaeon | reverse complement strand
TTATCTTCTTTTTCATATCCGATGAAAAGTCCTAAATTTTCTAATATCTTGGAAAGCATACTTGTTCCTGATCTATGCATCCCAATGATGATAATTGGAGGTACACTTGATTTTGAGCTCATATTAATCACGCTCTTCTTGTGATTTTCTTTTGTCCAATTCTTTAAGATTTTTAGCAAATTCTTTCGCTAAATTACTTCTATCATACTTTTGCAGTTTTTCTGTGTTACAGCCATATTTTAACTCATTACTTTTCCACATTTCAAATAGATGCAAAAACTTCTTTCCAATCTCATTTCTGATTGGCTTAACAACATCATAGATCTGGTCAACATCATTACAGATTTCTGTCGCTTCCCCTTTGTATCCTACTATTAGGATGTGTGAATTCGAATTTAAGTAATCATAGAGTTTTGTGGCTATAGCATACTTGTGCTTTTGAGGAACCATTAAAACGAGTAAATGAGATTTCTGCAGTAACTCTGAATATTCTTCTCCTTTAAGGTAGACTAAATCTTTGAAATATTCCTCAACCTCAGCTTGTTGAACAGCTCGGTTGATTATTTTTCTAGAAGTACTTCCTGCATATCTAAATTCTATTTGGTCTGGCTTAAGTTTCATTTCATTCACAAATTTTTTCAGACCAAACATCATCTCATTGAAAGTTGTTTTATAAAATAAATAAAAACTGCCAACTAATGTAATTATGAATTTCTTATCTTCTTTTAAGAATTTATCCACGGATAATTTTTCTGTAAAAAATCCATTAGTTATAACTTTGATTTCTTTGGAATTTATATTTGTAGTTTCCGATATTAGTTTCACATATTCTTTTCCAACAGTAATAACCATTGAAGCTTTTTGCGCAATTTTAGTCTCAATCTTCTTGTATTTCTTTTCAATAAAACTGAATGGAAACTCAATAGTTGGATTACCATTCCATGGATCTCTGTAGTCAAGTATAAGTGGAATATCAAATTTTGTTGATAATTTTTCTGCGACTAGAAACGAAGAAAACGGAGGAGCTGTAACTACAATATAATCAGGATTTTGTTCTTCTATTACTTTACTTCCTATTCTCACTGCGGACTTCATCCAGCCGAAATACACATCTGGAAAGAAGAAGATTTTATCCAGTTTAAACATCTCAAGTAATGCTAATATTTTAGTTTTATATCCCCAATCCCGAAGTTTTGCTTTTTTCCCATAGTAAATTTCATTTAAGCCATATTCTTTCTGAAGATTCTTGTTTTCTTTCAGTTCTGATTCACTTGTTAGTACCACGACTTCAATACCTTCTTCTGGGAAGTATTTTGCAAAACTATATGCTCTCAAACCTCCAACACTAGTACTTGGAGGGAAAAAATAGGATATAAGTAGAATCTTCATCACAATCTTCCTCTATTTCTTTTTTCTTAATATTTTAAAGACATTTTCGGATGCAGGTATAGTATCTTCAGAATAAATCTCATCTAGACCAAACAATGATAGTATTTCAATTGCAGTTTTTATTTGCTTAGGTCCGAAGTTCTTTTTCCATTTTTCAATTAGATTTTCTCCAGTAAGAATTGCACTTTCATCTCTTACTTCTGGAGATGGAATATGAAGATTTTCCATGATTTTTCTATTGAATGCTACTCCAAGAAAATCAAACAAAGTTCCTATTGTCTTTTCCGCATTTATACAAAAATCCTCATAGAAAGAAACATGAATATCATTTCTGTTAAATTGTTTTAGAGGAACATAATTTTCAACACACCAGGAGAATATTTGTTCTTCAAATCCTGATTGAGCATTTTTTATATCTCTAATAAATGGCTCCAAATAATCTTCTTTCAAATCTTCTTGACTCAAGAAGAATTTAAGAGTGGGTCCCCAACCAAGTTTTTGTCTTGAATTGACTACAGCCATTGGGTGTCTCAGCAGGAAGACTATTTTCATTTCAGGAAAATTACTTTTTAACCATTTAAGAAGCAAATTTGCTCTTATATCTTTTATTAATCTGTTTCTACAAATCAACTTTCTATTGAACCTATCTATCCATTTATCTCTTATACGGCCAGTTAGAATTATTTCAGCTGGTTCTAGATATTCTTTTTTGGAATTATC
Organism: Candidatus Heimdallarchaeota archaeon; assembly: GCA_016839875.1. The sequence continues at coordinate 7,456 of JAEOTK010000112.1, read as the reverse complement.
TGGTCTCAGATATTGTCTATAGTTGAAATTTCGACATATATCTACGTATTTTGAATGAAAAGGCTCAAACATATAACGATATTTATTTTTGTAATTAATTATGTTCGAAACCCAGGTGGACCCACTTCTTCCTGAACTTGCTAGAAATATTGTATTTTTATAATCATAATTAATATTGAAGTAAAACTTTCGATGAACCTTGATTTTTATTGCATCTATTAAAGTTCCATCCTTTTGCTTTCGGATTATTTTTCGAATAAGATCGCCCAATGAAATCACCTTTCAGTCTGTAAATCCCCATTCTACCCACATTGAAAGCATTTTATCAGTAACGACTCTAGGGGAATGGTATCTTAGCACTACATCTCTATCTACTTTCTTCCTACTTTTAAGAATTGATAGAAGATTGGATTTTAGTTCATCTATTTCTGGATCAAGATATCCTACAAATGATTTCATCTCTTCGAAATCAATATTCTCATTGTAATAAGAAGCTGTAGGTACTTCACAGAATAAAGATTCAATAGAAATCACATTATATGTAGAACCCATTTCCGGATTAATATGATCTACGACTAAATCACAGAAATTCATTATTTCAGGCATTTTATCTCTAGGATAGGTTTGATTGATTAAGTGGATATTATACTCTTTTTCCTCATTAATTGAATCAATCACCAAATCTAACAAATGGGATCCCTTAACTTTAGGGGAGGGAGCGAAATGTCCAATTACAAAATCATAACCTTCGTCATTTTTAAATTTCTCTTTATTTTCTTTCACTTCTATTTTTTTAGTGAATAATATAGGATCAGCACATCTTGGTAGAAACACAGATGAACTACTATATTTTAGAAGTTCTCTCAAAGATACAAATGATGGATAATTAGGTTTTACAACACCCAATCTAATTTCTGAACCATGATAATGATACGAAGTGTGTTTTGATCTTACGCACTTTGGGTAAGTGCCATTGATTTGCTGAACATCAAATTTCTTGAAAAGATTTCCAAAAATCATCCAGAAGCTAGTTAGAAAGTAGTTCTTCAGAAGAGGCCCTTGAACACTTCCTAATTTATAAAAGTTAGCAGGCAGTTGAGAGTAAACATTGGATTGGAGAAAATACGTTATGTCAAATTTACATTCTTCAAGCTCTTTCCCTATTAGAAAGTTCTGACTGGCATAATCTCCAGTTATAGCAATCCTCATATTTCTCACTCTTATGAGTCAATCTTCTTACAAACGATAGAATATAAAGAAGGTTTTAATATTTATCTATCAAAATCATCTAACTGGGATTTTTTGTAGTGAGATATATTATCAGAAAAATAACGTGTTAAACTCCTCTAGAACTAAGATTATAACCCTAAGTTAACAATAAAGTATATAAATCTGAGAACATATCTAAGAGTTGAGACAAATGAAAAAAAAACATCTACACAGGATGTATTTGTTAGTAGTTCTTGCTCTTATTTCCTACGCTATTTTCAATTTGAATCTTAAGATATCCGTGTCTGTAGATGTAAACTATGCGATTAGTAGTCCTATTGTCATAACATCTGATATAGAATTGATCAGTCATAGTTCTTCAGGAAATGGTTCAAAATCTAATCCTTATATTTTATCAAATTTCGAGATTTATGCTAGTGGAGAGATTGGTATAAGCATAAGTTCTACAACATGCCATTTCTTAATCATTGATTGTTTGATCACAGATGGAAATTTTGGAATTTACATTTATAATGTTGCTCCTGGGACAGCGAATGTAGTAAATAATGAATGCATTTACAGCTCCATTGATGGAATCTATGTGGAATCAAGTCCTGGAGTAAATATCACAGGTAATACTGTAAGTTCTAATACAGAACGTGGAATTAGAATAATTGATTGCTCTAATTCAATTATTGATAAAAATATTGGTAACTATTGTGGAAGATCTGCAATTAATATCCAATTTTCAGATTATGTTAATATCACAAATAATTATTGTGAGGGGAATTCAAAATCAGGAATTTATATAAGAGAATCTTTAAACTGCAGAATAACTGATAATGTTCTAATAAACAACTATACTAATGGTATTTTTCCGAGTGATTCTGCTTATTCTACAATAGTAAATAATTCACTAATTAATTGTGGTATTTATGTTGGTGAAGATACTTTAAGCGATCTCTTTTCGTATACAATACAAGGTAATGTAATTAACAGCAAAGAGTTTGGCTGGTATGAAAACCTCACTAGCACTGTTCTTGATAATACTGATATAGGTCAGTTAGCTCTTGTTAACTGTTCAGATATTGTAGTGAAAAACCACAATATCAATTCAGCTTCTTCAGGATTAACCCTCTATTTCTGTACAGATATTGATGTATTCAATAACATCTTCAACCATCACTCGAAAACCGGATTAGAGGTTAGAAGTTCTTCCAATATCAATATTTATCAAAATGAAATAAATTTTAGTCATCAAGCTGGAGTGAAATTTCTTTTTTCAAGTAATGTTAATTTCTCAAACAATCTATGCTCGTATAGTCATGCAGAAGGTTTGAGTTTGTACAACAGTAATAACAATCTGCTATATAGTAATCTGTTTGAATCGAATATTGAATACGGCATTTTTGTTACAGATTTTTCAATAAACAATTATTTCTATTATAATTCATTTGTAAACAATTCATTTGCTGGTACTTCTCAAGGGTATGATAGTGTTATTGGAAATCAATGGTTTAATGATTCAACTTCAATTGGGAATTTCTGGAGTGAATGGATCTCAGGAACATATTTGATTGACGGCTCTGCAGGAGCATCTGATTTATACCCAAATTTATGTAATTTAATCTATGATGACATTTACGAAGATAATGAAGATTTTCTTTCAGCACCACTTTTGATAGCAGATGATGTTTATAGTTTGAGAGCTTTTGATGATGATTACTTCAAAGTTTTTCTAAATGAAGACTTAAGTTATAACATCCTCCTTTCCTACGATGCTTCTAATATTAATTTGGATTTATTTCTTTATAATGAATATGAGGAACTCTTAGTCTCTAGTACTGATGATTCTTCAATTGATGAAATTTCAAGTTATATTTGCGATTTTTCTAGTTATTACTATATTGTTATAGAAATTACAGAGGGTCACAAAGGATTGTCATATCTTTTAGAGATTGATTCATATGAAATCCCAGTTTCTAAGACCTATTCTGCTTCAATTTTCTTGGGTCTTATCCCAATTATATCATTATGCATAATTCTTATAAGAAGTAAAAGAAGCTAATTTTATTCTTTCAATTCTCTCGAATCACTATTTGATTTGTATTAATTTCAATAAAATACTTATAATCTAAATTCAATTGTATAAAAATGGAAAGTGAATCCCAGAAAATAATAGATGCTAAATTCTTCGCACTTCCGTTTAAGGAATTAGTTGAAAAATATCCTGACCTAAATGCCTTTCTCATTTCAGTTGATCCTCCAAAATTCAACCTGGGTGATCCTTTTGTTCTTTCGAGAATAAACAGTATTCTTTTCAAGGAAGTTCTTGATTTGGAAATCAGAGTTCCTGAAGATTTCTTGATACCTTCTGTAGGAGTCAGATATGCTTTTTGTGACCATGTTGTTTCACAGCTTAAATCAAATGAAGCAATTATAGAAATTGGCACTGGAGCTTCTGCTTCAATGTCTTTAATTTTAGCAAAAAAATACAACAAAAATATTATTGCGACTGAAATAAATCCTTTAGCGTTTGACTATGCTAGGATAAATGCTGAAGCTAATGGTGTGGATGAGCAGATTAAATTTGAATTATCAGAAGGTGAAATCATCTCTAGATTAATACCTCCAGGGAGATATTCTGCATTGATTTGTAATCCACCAATATATGAGGATGACCTTACTAGACTTGCTAAAATCAAAGGTTGGAGAGGAGTAAAAGATGAACTGATGGGTGGAGGTCAGGATGGACTAGAATTTACTAAACAATTAGTACAGGAAGTCTTTAGTACAGAGGGAGTAGATATTGATTTCATCTCGCTTTTAATGTTTAATAAAACACAATTGGAAGCCATTATTTCACAACTTCCGGAAGAAATGAAGTATCAAATAACACAAATCAATGCTGGTACACGAGAGAGATTCATTTTGATGATACAGAAGCAACATTAAGATCCTCAAATGATATTAATTCTGTATGAATCTTATTGTTTTTTAGTGTATAATAGATTGAACCTATTATAATTAAAATATAGAAAAGACAAATTTCAATCCAACAAAAAACTTGCCAAACAGTTTTTTCAATTGAGTGATTAATTAGAAAAGTAGCAAAATAGCCCTCAAAGATTCCAAATATGTAAATGGCTAAGTTTAATAGTTTAATTGGACCTTTGGAAAGGAAACCAACACATAGAAATGGCACAATCATTGCTAGATATGAAATTTGCATTTTATGAAACAAAGCTAGGTATGTGAGTAGAAGAGCTACTGTTTTATGATACGACCAATTCCTTCTTTTGAGAAACATCACCAGCCCTACAATTCCTATCATAGCAACTGTAATTATTGGAAAAATGAAACCTATATTCTCAAAATTTAAACTAAAAAATTCTTGAATTACAGTTAGTATTCCATCATTACCAGGGGCAGTTATTTTATCCTGAAACTGGAATAGAAATTCTGAAGGAGAGAGAAGATATAAAGGTAATGTAACTAATGTTAATCCCAAGAGAAATATTAACGTTTGAATTATGCGTTCTTTCCAGTTCTTACTATAAATCCAAATCAAGGGAGCTAGAAGAACTGGGAAATATTTCAACCCAGCACCTAAGACTATCATCAAAGTTGCAAATGTTTTATTCCCTCTTTCATAAAGATAGATTGGAAGCAGAATCAATAATGGTACAATGCATTCATCAGATCCCCAAAAAGATGCAAGATATAAAAAAAAGGGATTTATACAATATAATAGTGCTATAGCAAAAGCAAATTTATTATTCCTTTTTTCTTCTAACTTAAGGAGTATGATTGCTGACAGTATAATACCTACTGCAAAAAAAACTCTGAACACGTATGAGAGCAACATCATGCTACTTGAAGTCATATAATTCTCATAATTTACGAAAGCTGTAGAATAATCATTTGAACCTATCATAGAAATTAGGACGAAAGGAGACCAGAGATAAGAACTTAAAGGTGCAGCATTTACATAAAAATCTCTATAAGGAACCCTTCCTTGTATTATGCCCATTCCTCTATTATAGAAGACCACTTGATCGGCTATTATAATCTGATAGTTAGGATTGAAATAATGAGTATAGATAAAGTGAGCTATTAAAATAACTGCATATGCAATTAAAGAAATAAGAACCAACCAGAATATCCTTCGAGATTGTCGAATTTTTATTGCTCTCATTTTGCTATTCCTTTAGTTCATTAGGGAAAGACTAAAATGCTTTTATAATTATTTCTCTTTTGCAAAGATGACTGCTGAAAGAGAAACCTCAAACATTCGTTCTACCTTCTTCAAATGGGCTCCTATTATTTCAACATTACTGTTAACAGGAGTCACTTATGGTGTTCAAAGAACTGCATTATCGCTCTATGCAGAAGTTCTTGCTACAAATCAAGTAGGAGCACAATTTACTGACTTTCTAGTTTTTATTCAAGCTGCTTCTACTATTATTGCATATGGTTTATTTAAAGGGATTAGTGGCTTTCTAAGTTCAAGAGTAAGTGCTCGATTTAAGAGAAAGAATACAATGAGAATCGGACTAATTTCTCTACTAATTGGTTCAGTAGCTATTGCTTTTGCAACTTATCTTGGTCTTTGGGCTTTAATAATTGGAAACTTATTTATTGGAGGAGGATTAGGATTCTTCTTCACATCTTCAATGTCAGCACTCACAGAAATAGCAGGACCTGAAGGTTCAGCGTTTTCAGTAGGTTCAATGGAATTCTCTGTTTATTTGGGTTCTAGTCTTGGTTCATTCTTCGCTGGGTTAATTGCTAAAGAGCCTGAAAACTTTGCAGGAAGTTTTATTTTTGCACTCATTGTAGCAGGTGTTGCTGTTGGTGTTGGTTTTTTCTTAATTCGAAAGGTTGAAACTTCCGAACTTGTTAAAGGAACAAAAGAAGAAATTCTTCTAGATTCTACAAAAGTTGAAACTAGATGGAGTTTCAAAAATATACTCAAAACACCTACGTTGATTCTTTCTTATCTAGCTGGTCATTTTTCAAGAATTATGGATAGTATTATTGTATTACTTCTTCCAGTTCTTGTTAGTACAGTTTATGGTTTCCAAACTTGGGAAGTTGGTTTAGTAACTTCAGGTTTTACACTAGCTTGGGCTTTATCTATGCCGTTTACTGGTAGAATAAGTGATCGTTTTGGAAGGAAAGAAACAATCTTTACAGGGCTAGCTGTAGAAGGTGTTGCTCTGATTTTAATAACAATGACTCACTCAACAGTTTATGTAGTTCTACTTTCCATAGTAGCAGGAATTGGAACTTCAATTTACTATCCAAGTTTGCCCTCAATCTCAAGAGATGTTGTGCCTATAATAAAACGTGAGCAGAGTATTGGGATCTATCGGGCTTCTTTAGATTCAGGTTATGTTACAGGACCATTATTGGCAATAGGATTAGCATACGCTGCTGTAAATCTAAAATTCTGGGATTATACTGATAACATTGAAGCTCAAGTAGTTGAGAATATGCTAAAGTTTCCATTCTTAGTATTTGGAGGAATCCTTTGTTTATTATCTATTCTCTTTATTTTCATTGCTAGAGAAACACGACCTGGATGGGTTCAAGCTAGTCATTCACTTAAACATGGATACAAAGTTCTAGAAGTTTTTCAAAGATTGTCAAGGGCTTTTTCATTTTATATTGATGAAGATAATATAGAGAAAGCTATAGAACTAATTGATGAAGCAAAGAATCTAGAAAGAGAAGCAGATGTTTTAGTAGAAGAAGTAACACAAGCTCTTTATGCAAATATAAGACCTGCACCTGATGATTATCAATTCTACAAGATAACTGATATACTAGATTCTTCAATTGGACACACTCTCAGATCTTTAAGGAAAATAGTTATGATTCCAAAAGAAAAACTTCCCGAGAAATTCATTAAATATCTAAAAAAAGAATGTAAATTACTCGTTGAAATGATAACAAAAGCTGTTGAAGCTTTAGAAGTAGTTTGTATTCAACCTCTAGCATCTCACCCCATTTTTGAAGCTGTAGGGAAAATAGAGAATTCCTTAGATAAGAATAGTCTCAAAGGATTAACTATTATAAGTAAAGATTCAGGAAAATTAAACACAGTTGAAACTCTCTATCTTATTCAAATTATTGAAGCTCTGGAAATTTCAGCAAATGAAATCGAGGATGCTGTAGATGTTATGAAAATACTTGGTTTAAAACACCAGATTAGTCCATTGGTTCTTTGAAATAATTTTAT
>JAEOTK010000111.1 GCA_016839875.1 Candidatus Heimdallarchaeota archaeon | reverse complement strand
GAACCTTCTCTTACTTTGAATTCAAACATCCAATGAATGATAGATTAACTGATGAACAATGGCATGATATGATTGACAATAATCCTCCAGATATACCTGAATGGATGCAAAATACTCTTCCCATTACTGAAAATATTATTGTAACCCCTTTATTTGTAAAAAAGAAGGATGAATAATCCTTCTTCTTTTTTTCTCTAAATTCAGAAGTTCTTCTCATCTAACTAGTATATTGTGATATTACTGGAATTATAGTAAAAGTAAAAACAGATAAAACAACAACTATGTTGAGGAACTTCCATTGGATCATAAGTTATTAGTGGAAAAGATTAAAGCTAGAGTTCATAATTTTAGAGATCTAGCACAATTTAATCAAACCTATATCAAACCTGGTATGATTTATCGTTCCTCATCTCCAATTGACGCTCAATCTCCCGAACTTCTTCAGGATATGAAAGAATTAGGAATCGGTAGTTTGGTAGATCTTCGTTCTGCAGTTGAGATAGGGTATGCTTCTTATAATGATGATTTTTTGAATGTCTTCAACTATTTCTGGGTACATATAGACATTTCAATGCCTTATGAAGTATTAATAAGAGAAATGAAGAGTGAATTATCTTTCTATCATCAATTCTGTTGGTATACTCTCTTTTACAACAAACAACAGATAAGGAGAATTTTTAACATTCTTTCCAGACCTGAAAACTATTCTGTTGTGATTCACTGTCACGCTGGAAGAGATAGAACAGGTGTAATCTCAAGCTTAATTCTTCTTTTACTTAATGCTCCAGAGCCAAACATCATCCAAGATTATCTTGCTACAGATGAATATACTCAAAGTGAAGATATTGAATACATTGTAAATCAAGTCGAGGAACAAGGGGGCATTATGGAATACCTGAAGAGCTGTGATCTTGAACAAGAAACTCTTGAGAGACTTGTAGAAAGATTAATGCCTTAGATGCAATTAAATTTCTTACCTCATATCAGTATGCAAAAAGTTATTTTGATGCTATTGACATGCTATTTGTATTCTCTCTAATTCGGATGTGAAATTATTGGGTAGGTTCAGTAAAATAATCCAATCATTTAAAGATACAAATGGAATCTCACATCCAAATTTAACCCCTAAGTTGAAATCTCTGATTTATGCCATATCTGCATTTGGAACAGCAGCTAGATTCGTTTCTAGAATGTTCATTGAACTATATGCAGTAATAATTGATTCATCCTCTACTGCTTTAGCTCTAATCACTTCTATGAGGAATCTTATCCAACTAGCTTTACAATCTTCTTTCGGAAGGATCTCTGATTTTCTTGGCAGGAAGGCATTGATTCTCTTCGGTTTATTCGGTGGAGGAATCTCGCTTGCTTTGTTTCCTTTAATTCACAATCAATGGATTCTGGTTGGTGGAGTGATTGTTTTTTCTATATGCTTTGCTTGCTACAGTCCAGCTTTCACAGCTCTTCTAGGTGATATCACCAATCGAAAGAATAGAGCTGGTTTGTTGAGTCTAGTTACACTGATAGGTGCAATTGCATCATTTATCGGTTTGTTAGTTATTGGAGCAATGAGTAACATTGGAGAAACTGAATATCTACAGTATACAATAATCCTTGAAATCGCTGCTGGATTATTTATTATTACAGGTTTTTTTGCTGTTTTACTTACAAATCCTCCAACTGAAAAACTAGAAGAAAGAAGCGTACTTAGCTTAACTCCTTTACGAAAGAACAAGAATTTCCGAAATTTTGTGATTGTTGGTTCTCTAATGGGATTTTCAATGTCTCTAGGATGGCCAATTTTTCCTCAAGTTCGGGGGAATTTTGCTACAGCTCAAGAGAATACTTGGATTTGGGCATCATTTAGTATATCAATGATAATAACTTTAATTGTAACTAAACCATTCATAGACAAAATAAAACGAAAATGGGCTCTGTTTACAGGAAGGGCTGCGATGTTTTTTATACCTTTGAATTTAGCAATAACGGTTCTGTGGGTGCCGACTTGGTGGCATATGGCAATTGGGGCTGCTGTTAGTGGTTTTGGTAATTCATTCTACATGGTAGCTGAGAGCGCTTATGTTTTGGACAGTGCATCAGAGAAAGAAAAAGGAACATATACTGGATTATTTTATCTTTTTCTTGGAATAACTACTTTTGCAGGTTCTCTTCTATCAGGTATATTAGCTGATCAGGTTCTTCCTATTCTAGGTGAGTGGGAAACAATCACATTGTTTCTTTGGATAATAACTGGAGCTAGATTCATTACTTCTTTAGGGTTTTTGCTTTTAAAGGAACCTGGTGAATATACAAAAAATGTTAAATTAAATAGTGTTGAATAGTATACTATGACAAGAAAAGTAGATTTTGGATTATTGGTTTCTTTTACCTTTCCTTTAACAGAGATTCAATCATTCAAAGACTATGTAGAAATTGTTACCAATGCTGAAGAACTTGGTTTTGATGCAGCTTTTTTCAATGATCACTTTGTTCCTTTCCCTAATCCTGAACCAACAAAAGTGTTTGATTGCTGGACATTAATGAGTG
>JAEOTK010000110.1 GCA_016839875.1 Candidatus Heimdallarchaeota archaeon | reverse complement strand
GTTAATATATGGATATTAATACTATTAATACTACCATTAACCTTAAGCTTGAGACTCATTGGAGATTTAGTCTTTGTTTTTACTATGTGGATCTTTATTCTTGCAAGTAGGATTCTTATTCGAAAGAATATGTTAGAAGGGATTTTCAAGAAACCAGGTGCTGTTGCTCTCCCAGATTCACCTGGTGAGGCTGTATCGAGGTTCAGAGGAGATGTTGAAGAGCTAAATTGGTTCATGTATCACATAACTTCAAAATTCAGTTTTGCAGTTTTTACAATACTATCGTTCTTTGTCATGCAAAGTATTGATTGGAAATTAACTGTTTATGTGAGTATACCATTTTTGGCCATGATGATTCTTATTTTCTTCACTAGACCTGTTTTTACAGAATTGAGGAAAAAACGTCGTAAAGCTGCAGGAGCTGTTACTAGAACTATAGGTGAGATTTTTCGCTCTGTACAAGCTATAAAAGTTGCTACTGCGGAAGATCAAGTATTAACTTACTTCGGAGAGATTAACGAGAAGAGACGTAAAGCAGAAGTTAGGGATGAATTCTTTCATCGACTAATTCATTCCATATATAATGTTACTATTTACTTATGTATTGGTGTCATACTACTACTAGTTGGACAAAACATTCAGAGTAACCTTTTCTCAGTGGGAGATTTAGCATTCTTTGTAGGTGTTTTAGGAGCGTTAGGAGATTTTGTATGGCAATTAGGTGATATGATACCACGGTATTTGCGAACAAAAGTATCAGTCGAAAGGATGTTTAAACTGATTAAAAGTAAAGACCCAGATGTAACAGAACTGAATTTAGGAACACATGGTCCAGTTTATATCTGGGAACAATTTCCATCAATTCAACCATCAGTATTAGAAGAAAGTTTTAAGTTGAATAAATTTGAAGCCAAAAATCTAACCTATAACTATCCTGATTCAGAGATGGGAGTTAGGAATATCAATCTTACAATAGAAAAAGGAACATTTACTGTAATAACTGGTAGAATTGGTTCAGGAAAAACCACTTTACTCCGTACATTGTTAGGACTTCTGCCAAAAGAAGAAGGAGAACTATATTGGAATGATGTTCCCATAGAGAAACCAGAAGACTTCCTAATCCCACCAAAAACAGCTTACACTTCACAAATTCCTCGACTTTTCAGTGAAACAATCAAGGAAAATATTCTGATGGGGCTTCCGGAAGAAGCAGTGAATGTTGAAAATTCTCTCAGGTTAGCAGTAGTTGAAGATGAGGTGAATGATTTTGAAACCGGGTTGGACACTTTGGTAGGTCCTAAAGGAGTAAAACTCTCAGGAGGACAAAGGCAAAGATTAGCAGCTGCTCGAATGTTTGCCAGAGAACCAGAAATTTTAATTTTTGATGACTTATCCAGTGCTTTAGATGTAGAAACAGAACAGCTTCTTTGGAGAAGAGTCTTTGAAAAAGCGGGTGCTACTTGCTTAGCTGTTTCTCACAGACCTATAGCATTACGTAGAGCTGATAATATAATAGTTATGAAAAATGGAAGAATCGAAGCTCAAGGAAAACTGGAAGATCTATTAAAAACATGCGAAGAGATGCAAAGATTATGGGAAGAAAAGATCATGAAAGCAGAAACAAAATCAATTGCATCCGCTTCAGATTAGAATCTAAGTTTCTCCAAATAACACTGTTTGTGGTCACAACTTGTGATTTTTCTTTTTATATATAGATTGGTTACTTATTTTGAAAATAACTCACGCAGGTGTTATAAAAAATGGAAAAAATTGTAGTCAATGAGGACGAAGAAATGGAACTAACCAAGGTCGATGGTAACCTTGAAGTTTTAGATGGTGCGGTTGTAAATGTACCTTCTGAGGTTTTGAATATCACTGGAGACTTGGTTTGTAAAGGAGATGCTGTAATCAGAAGTGGTGTTCAAGCTAACATGATTTTACTTCGAAATGGATATCTTGAAATCGAGGGAGATACCCAAGTAAAAGAAGTTCAAGTCTCTAGCAGTAAAATGAGAAACGGTTCCCAATTAACTGTTTATGGGAATTTGGAATGTGAAAAAGCTGAAATTGATGGAGGACTAGAAGTAGATAAGGATTTCATATGCAATGAAGCAAAGATTATGGGAGGATGCAAAGTTCATGGAGAATCAAATATTAAAGAATACGAAGTAAGTGGTTCAGCAAAGCATGGAGGAACAATAATTTCTATAGAGATTGAAGTAGATGGTTCTCTAAAAGCAGAAGCAGATGTAATTGCTGAAGAAGAATTCGAAATTTCAGGATCTGCCAAAATTGATGGAAAACTAGAATCACCAGAAATTGAAGTAGGTGGATCTTTAAACTGTGGAGATTTGGTAACTGTTGAAATTGAAATAGGAGGATCTGCTAAGGTAAATAGTGCTAAAGTAGATGACACAATAAGTGTTAATGGGTCATTTAAGAGCAATGAAGAGTTAGTTGCTAAAATTGTTGGTTGTAATGGTGCATGCAAATTCGGTGATAATTCACAAGTTACTAAAATAAACATAAACGGAGCCACAAAAACAGGTACTAATTTCAAATTTGAGGATATTGAACTGAATGGTGCTCTTAATATGGAAGAAAATGGTTATGGTAATAACCTAACTATTAATGGTTCATGTGGATTTGGAGGGCTACTTCAACTTACTGATCAATTGAAAATAAATGGATCATTGAGTGGAGATAAAGTAGAAGCAGATGAAATAAGGGTAGCAGGATCACTAAATTGTGAAGAAGCAAAAGGTAGATTTGTATTAGTCGAGAAAAATTCCCGTGTTAGAGGAACAATAATTGCAGAGAAAGTAATTGTTGAAGAAGATGCCAGAGTTGATAGAATAATCGCTGATGAAGTTGAAATAGGAGAAGATGCTCGTGTCAACTACGTTCAAGCTAAAAACCTGGATGCTCATTCTTCAGCGAAATACAAACTCGAAGAATAGAGTACCTAAAAACAAGGTTAGAGTCTTACTAGTAGGTAGGACTCAATCCTTATAATTCCAAAACATAATAGTACTTTGGTTGCTTAAAATGCCAGTTGTTAATAGATCAAGATATGACATTTATGCAGATATTTTATCCGTATTGGATTTTTATGTAGAGGCAGGCATCTCCCAAATTGCTAGAAGAGCTAATCTACCTGTAGATCGGGCAAAGGGATTAATTCAATTTATGCAAGCAAGGGGATTGTTAGTTAAATACAAGAATCCACAAAAAAGACCTGTCTACATCTATCGAGCAACTCAAAGAGGATCGGAATATCTTAAATTGTATAAAGATTTGTCGCATCTTGTAGTAGAGATAACAGATGATGAGTTAGATATTTTACCGGAGTTTGAAGCATAGTAGAAATGCTCCAAAGTTTTATTTATTCTTTCATTAATCTAACTCTATGCAGCTTTTTCGAAGACTGATACCTGAAGATTGGGAATATTTCAAACAACTGGAACAAGAAGCTTTTCCAGAACAAGAATCTTCAAAAGAAAATTTCCTACAAGTAGTTGAAAAAGCGGGTTTTATAGGGTACTTCGTAATGGATGAATTTATTGGCTATTTGAAGATAAGAATAATGAAAGATTATGGTCATTTAGCGCAAATAGCTATAAAAAAATCAGAATGGGAAAAAGGTTATGGCTCGAAAATGATGGAGTTTGTAATCGATTACTTTGAAAAAAATGATATCAAGAAAGCTGGTCTTTATGTAGAAAAGACAAATGAAAGAGCTATTAATTTATATAAGAAATTTGGTTTTGAATATGCCTTTGAATCTTGGCATTATTGGATTAATGAGAAGTTCATAAAAGAGATTGAAAAGAATGAGCAACTCAAAGATACTACTAATCTCAGAATGTTGGATTTAGATGACTACAATATAATTATCTCTACATTTCCAGAAGTAAATATTGCAGAGTTAGAAGCTCAACTAGTTGGTACTGCAGCAAGCCTTACTGGGGATTCAATTCCACTTGGACTATTCAAAGAGGATAAACTAAAAGTATACGGAAGATTTAGCCCTAATTTCCCTGGTTGTAGACCGTTCCTCTGTACTGATATTAAGTATGTAGATCCTTTTCTTGACAAACTACAGCGCTTCAGGAAAAAAGAATACGTTAGGTTAACTTTTGATAGAAATAAAGAATTAGCTAACTTGTTTGAAAAAAGAGGTTACAAATTATATTACCGATTGCATGTCATGGAAAAAAAGATGATGTGATAAAACATTTTTTGGCTTTATAAAGGATAATTTAGATTTAACATTGCATGCAAGAAGAAAGTGCTAAACAAGTCTTGGATTCTAATGAACTAGGGGAAAAATACCCAGGTTACAAATATGCTGTTCATTTTATAGAACATGAAGACATAGTTCAAAGAAAAGTAGGATATTCTCTCTTAGCACCGCTTTTTCGATTGTTACCTAAAGAATTGCAGGAGTATATTAGATTAGTCTGGCAGGTCGATACAGAGAAGAGGAAAATGCCTTTTTCATTTGTAAAATGCTGCGAAGCTATCTTCATGGAAACTGAGGAAACATAGATATCTCTGTTTCTTAGTTATCCTCCAGTCATCTTTCTTCTCATATAGACATAATGGCGAGTTGCGTTTTCATCTTCACCTAACCGCTCATAGATTGATTTTCGTTTACCGTTAATATCAAATAATGCTTTCTGATTTTTTTGGTTTAGCCAAACTGCAACCCGTATCATAAAGTATGTTATACAACCTAGACTAATTGCAAGAAAAACTGCAATTAGTATTATGATAATTGTTACAGGTTGCATTTTATCAAAGAATACTTAGATTTTCAGACATAAGAATTTTTACAATAAGCTGAAAATGGTGGGGACTGGGTGATTTGAACACCCGACCAATTGGTTTCTACGTTTGCACGCGCTCATCGCTCCAATGAGTAATCATAAGATTTTCATTAAACCAATTGCTATTCATTGACACGTGCACACACTGGAGCCAACCACTCAATCTCCACAGGCCACGCAAGCCTGAGGATTCTACCGGACTGAGCCAAGTCCCCAATTTTCTTGAATTCTACTTAATTCGAATTCTAGTTTTTTTCTCTGCTTTCCTTTTATTAAGGTTTTCTTTATCATTTTATTCTAGATAGTAATTTTTTTCTTCTAGAATGAAGCCTTTGATATTTTCACCCACTATCTTGTTTTTGGGTAGTCTTTCTAGATTATCATCAAAATTCTCATAGTTATCCATTGCCATAATGGTGATTACATCTGCTTCAGCAGAAACAAACATGAATTCTCTTTCTACAATCTCTTCTGATCTTTTGATTGCTTTATTTTCAACTCTCTTTCTATCAATCTTCCTAATTTCATGATTCTCTAAAGATTCCATTTTGACTTGTACATCACTTACATTCTTTACTACCCATAGAATCCCATCATATTCAGCAATATCCCCTTGTGTTAATTCCGGCAATCTAACTAGATATGTGTTGATATATACTTCATCTCCGTCCTTTGAAGTTGTTTTGTGCTCATAAGCTGTTGATAGTTTACCAGCTGTGAAATTCTTGATTTCTCTCGCTAACATCTCAGCTAGAAATTTAGTACTAATTTGTGCAGTGATACCATCTTGGTCTATATCAAAGTCAAGTATATATGCTAATCTCGCATCCTCAAATTGTTTCATTTTGTTATCAATCAGTTTTTCAATCTCATCCTGTTCTTTTTCAGTAAGTTTTCTGTTTTCTCCCCGAACCTGTAAAATGGCTTCGAAATAACCTGATTTGTATTTGGAACAATCGTCACAACCAGCTCTTCTCATTTTTAATCTAGTTACGAATTCTTCCTCAAAATCACCAAATTCTTCATATGGTTTTGTTACAACATATGTTTTCATTTCAAACGCTTTTACTCCATAATTCATGATTTTGCTTTCTTCTATATTATCCTCAAAATCACATTGAAAGGATGATTCAAGATTAATCTGCTCAACTATTGCACTTCTAACAACTTCACGTATTGTTTCTTCTAGAGGTTGATTTCTCTCCCAAGTATCTATATTTGCTCCCATTACTTTGAGTGTACCACAAGAAGGACATATTTCAACATTCAAAGATCTAAGTTTCTTCATTTCAAGAGGATTTTCCTTTTTGAAACATTTTTCGCAAAGATTGTCTAAGAAAGGACCTTCAATCGCACCGCATACTGCACAGAATCTTCCTCTTTCAGAAATTGTCTTCACCTACTCTAGATTCCCCTTCCCCTTTAACCAAATAAGCCTTTTCTTAATCATTTTATCAAGATTGCATGACCAACCTTCTGTCTTTTTCCATCAGGATGATCTAGCCATAAAACAGCTTCTTCATGAATTAGTCTGTTTTTAACAAGCACTTCAATTATCTTAGATCCCATCACGTTTGCAGAAGTACAGTTCTTAACTGCAGCTACAAGATCTTTTTCATCAACTAATTCATCTCCGTAGAATTTCTGATTTATTTTGATTTTCACTCCACTTCTATCAAGTTCTAAATTAATAACTTCTTTATCACAAGCTGCAACCAGTCTTTCACCTCGTTGTTCAATTATTTTCATGAAAAAAGAAGTCATCAAAATCACTTTTGTTATTATTTTCTCAGTGGCTTTACTGATATCGATGCTCCACAAGCATCACATCGTTTCCACATTATTCTAGTTTCAGTAACAAGTCTGGTATCAGGCTTTCCACATTCTCCACAGATGACATATTCCTTCACATATCGTTCTAAGAGTGTTTGTAATGTTACCTTTGCATGCTTACCTGCAAAAACGGCTCTTGTTCCTTCCATAGTTGCAGATGTTGCTAGTTCACCAGCCATGAATTTGAGAAAATGATTTCCATCTCTATTGATTGTTTCTAAAACGTCTCTTATATTTACAATAAAGGTCTTATTTCCTTCAATTACAGAACGTATAGTAGGTATTTCGAACCTAGACTGCTCAAATACTTTCTCAGGAAGCTGATCTCTTGCTCTTTCGTATAGATTCTTATAATCCATTTATATGCCTCAATTCTTTCTTACGCCAATCCTTTTTGTTTGTTTCGTTTCAAACCTCTTTCATCCAATTCAAATAAATCCAGTGAATCACAAGATATTTTAAGTCATTACACTGTCCTATTTTGAGGTTAGTATTTGAGCAATAGAAAAAAACCTACAAAACCCCGAAAGAAAACAAAGAAAGGAACAGGTGCAGCTGCTTGGGTTACTGCTGATTCTGATGCAATAAGGGCACGATTACCTAAAGAAGGAGAAATTTTTGGAATAGTATTACAGATACTAGGAGCTAGTATTCTCTTAGTTAAGTGCTTGGATGGCTTCACTAGACAAATTCGTATTCCAGGAAAATATAGAAAACGAATGTGGTGCAGAATCGGAGATGTTGTAATTATCATGCCATTTTATGGTATGAATCACGATGAAAAAGGAGAACTTGTTCATAGATTTAGAAAGAATGAGGTTAGATGGTTAGTTAATAACAAACATATACCTGAAGATTTTATGAGTTGAAATCTTCTAAGAATCAACTCAACCTCCCTTTATAGGTTATTTTCAGTTTTTAGCTTCAACAATAGTTTTATTTATTTCCTACATTCTAAGTAATTAGAGAAAGCTAGAGCTTTATCACTAATCGCCCCCATAGTTGACCCTACTCGTTTGATAGAACTCGTACTCAATCACAAATCCAAAAAGTGTTGTGATATCTATGTCAGATAAAGAATTCAATGGCTTTGATAAGCGCATTGACAAAGAAAGATCAAGAGAGAAAGATATTGATACCCTTAAAGTGATTGAGAGTGTTTTTGACTATCAAACTAGGATGCTTATTGTAAAATTGATGAATAAGAAAATCATCAAAGATATTGAGTTTTGTGTATCAACAGGAAAAGAAGCTAATGTTTATCATGGTTTTGGGTATAATGGTGAAGAATTAGCTATCAAGATTTATAGAACAACAACAGCTGAGTTCAAGAGAAACTGGATGTATGTTGAAGGGGATCCTCGTTTTACAAACTATAAAAAAGGCACATATTCTTTCATTTACACTTGGGCTAGGAAAGAATACAAAAACCTGAAAAGAATGAATGAGGCAGGTATAAAAGTTCCAATTCCAATTACCGTACTTAAAAACGTTTTAGTGATGGAATTCATAGGAAAAAACCAAGAAGCAGCTCCTCTCTTGAAAGATGTCAGGATTAAGAAACCTCACAAGGTATATGGTAAAATTGTTGAGTTCTTAACAAAATTATACGAAAAGGGAAGAATGGTTCACGCAGATTTAAGTGAATACAACGTTCTTTATTACAAAAAAGAACCTGTAATTATTGATGTCTCGCAAGCTGTTCTTATAGATCACCCTCATGCCCCAGCTTTTCTATATAGAGATGTTCTAAATGTAAATAGATTTTTTGAATCTTTGGGTGTAGAAACTCTCTCTAATGAAGAGCTTTATGAACAAATAACAGATTCCCCCCCTAGCCCAAAAATCCAAGCAATTGAGTTTTAATAGGTGTTACAAGTGTCAAGCGAATTTCTCGTTAGGATCCCGTTGGAAAGAGTTGCGGTATTGATAGGTCCTAAAGGTAGTACTAAGAAGAAGATAGAAGAATTAACAGATTGCAAATTAATGATTGACAGTCAAAGTGGCGATGTTATAATAGTTGCTGAGGAGGAACTTGAAGATCCCATTAGTTTGTGGAAAGCTAGAGATATGATTAAAGCAATAGGCAGAGGATTTAGTCCTCCTAAAGCTTATCAAATTAATAATGCTGGATGGGGTTTTGAGCTATTAAACTTAAGAGATTTTGTAGGAGCTTCTCACAATGCTTTAAGAGAAGTTAGATCAAGACTCATAGGAAAAAACGGAAGAACACGTCATATCATTGAACAATCAACAAGCTCTCACATCTCTGTTTATGGCAATACAGTTTGTATCATATCAGAATTTAACAAGTTGCAAATACTCCGAGAGGGTGTTATTAGATTAATAAACGGTGCAAAACAAAGCAGTGTTTACAAATATCTGGAACAACAAATTAGAGAACTAAAGGGAGACAGAGATAAACTGTGGGTCAGACAAGAAGAGGAAGAAGATTTAGTAGGCATTACCGATTTAGATGAATTAGAACGGTTGATTTTTGAAGAGGGAGAAGAGGAAGAACAATCTAAATAAATAGCAAATAAGTAGATTCAAATGAGAAATAATTGCTTTGATTTACATGTTCACAGTCATTACTCATATGATTGTAAGAGTAATCCAAAAGATATATTCAAAGTAGCTAAAAAGAAGAAATTAGCGGGTCTAGCAATTACTGATCATAATGATACAAAGTTTCATCAAAAAGAACAGAGTATCAAAGGACTTCTTGTTATTCCAGGTGTTGAGATTTCCACAAACAAAGGGCATGTAATAGGACTAGGTCTTAGTAGTACAATAGGCAAAAAAATTTCTGTTATAGAAACAGTTGAAAAGATAATTGAGCTTGGAGGGTATCCCATAATTCCTCATCCTTTTGATTTCACAAGAAGGGGTATAGGAAGAGAACTTCAATATCTTAAGGGAGTTTGTATTGAAACCATCAATGGCTCGTGTCCTTTAGGGAGGTTTAACAAAAAAGCGAAAAGATGGGCTGAGAAGAACAATCTTCCAGAGACTGGAGGAAGCGATGCACACAGACTTCAAGATATAGGTTTAGCATATACTGTTTTTGAAAATGAAATAGAAACAGCTGAAGAACTTATTGAAGCAATTAGAAAACGAAAATCAAAATCGCGAGGATCTCATTTATCAATTCCTGCAAAAATAGTAAGGGCTTTCCAGATACGCTTTTGAGAATTTTGCTTATTCAAGTAACCTACTAAATTAAAAATGGAATCTTGTTGATATTAATTAATTATTCCAAAATTTGAAAGATGATTGGAAAAAGAATTGATTGTGGAGATCAAAACGCATTGTTTTTATTCCACATTTCTTCCTTTAGCAAATCACGAATTGCGACTCTTATACATTCGCTTCTGTTTGGATATCTTTTCAACCGAACTAACTCATCTAAATCATGAAGGAATTCATCTGGGAGATGAACGGTAACCAATTTCATTGTCATTGCACCTCTGATTTCACTCCGTCTTTTTTATTTAAAGGAAATGTAATATTAGGAGAATATACTTCACTATTTTCATATGTTTTTCTGATATGTCTAATAAAAGAAAGAATTGTAGCGAAACATTACTTGCAGAGCGCATAGTAGTGTTAGGTGAACGTTTGAGAGATAATACAATTTCACAAATGATATATATGCAATTTTTACATTATGCCGGTTCCAGGAGGAACTTCTTTGTCAAGATTTAGTAAGATAGGTTCACCATCGATATCTGCAGCTAACAACATACCATCAGATTTTTCTCCCATCAGTTTTGCTGGTTTAAGATTTGTAACAACAATAATTTGCCTTCCAACAAGCTCTTCTGGTTTGTAGTATTTCTTAATTCCTGCAAGTATCTGTCGTTTTTCTGTACCGAGATCTATGATTAGTTTTATTAGATTCTTACTTTTTTCCATTGTTTCTGCTTCAAGTATTGTAGCAACTTTCAGCTCAACGTTTTTGAATTCCTCATATGATATTTCGTCCATATTTTCATCACTTTTTATTTCCTTCTTTGCCCTTGTTCTTATATCGGCAAGTTTTTTCTCAACTTCTTTGGCTTTGATTTTATAGAAAACAGGTTTAATTCTTTCTATCTTTTGCCCTACATTGATCTCCTCTAAATCAATTTGGTCAATTCCCTTATCCTGTGGTTTCCCCTCAAATCCTAAAGCTGACCATATTTGTTCTGCAGTTTTTGGAATAATTGGCCAAAGTAAGATGGATATTATCTCAGAAACTTTTGCAGAGATATTGAGTATTGTTGCTGTTTTCTCCTTATCTTTTTTCACCAAATGCCAAGGTTCTTTTGTTGAGAAATATTGATTCCCTAATCTGGCAACGTTTATTGCTGTGTTTGTTGCATCTTTTATCTTGAAATTATCCATTGCTTTGATATATACTTCAATTTCCTTTTTGATGTTCTCAATTAATGCTTGCTCTTCTTTAAACAATTTACCTCTTTTGGGTATTTTTCCATCGAAATGCTGATTGATGAAAGTAATAGTTCTATGAATGAAATTACCTGTAACATCATTTAAGTCCACATTAACATTAGTCGCAAATACATCCCAATCGAAGAAGAAATCTTTGAGTTCTGCTCTATTAATACTGAGATAATAGCGCCAGTAATCAGCAGGAAGAGTTTCGATAGCTTCATCACACCAGATTCCTATTCCTTGAGATTTCGAAAATGGTCCTTCTTTGAAATTTATGAAGTTTGTAGTTGCTACTGCATAGGGTAAGGGGTAAGGATCCTTTGTTGCTAGAAGCATTGCTGGAAATAGAAGAGCATGAAATATTATGTTGTCTTTACCAATACAGAACACAGTCTTAGTATTCTTATCGTTCCAATATTCTTTGAATTTCTCTGGCTTTCCTTGTTCATCTGCTAATAGTTTGACAGTACTTATATAACCAAGAACATTTTCAAACCAAACATATAGTACTTTATTTACGAATTCTTCTCCAAATATTGGGCTAATTGGAATACCCCATGTCATATCCCTAGAAATTGGCCTTTCTTTTAATCCTTCATCTATCATACTCAAGAGTTTTTGCTTGGCAAAACTTGGGATATGGGGATTCTTTGTCAGAAAGTCCTTCAACTCATTAGTAAAAGCAGGCAAATCAAAATACCAATGACTAGTCTTTCTGAGTATTGGCTCTTTTTTGCATGTTATACAATAAGGATTGATTAATTCTGTAGGTTTCAATATCATTCCACAATCGGGATTAGTACATTGATCACCTCTTGCTCCTTCATGACCACACTTTGGACATTTTCCCTCTACAAATCTATCTGGAAGGAATCTTTTATCATGATTACAGTAAAACTGTTCTGTTTCTCTCAAATTGAAATATCCATTTTCATGAATTTTCTTGTGAAAATCTTGAACAAATGAGATATGCGTTGGATTACTAGTAATAGTGTATCTATCAAATTCAATACTCCATTCATCAAGTAAATGGAGTACTTGCTTGTGATACTTGAGTGCAAGTCCTTCAGGAGTTAAACCTTCCTTTTCAGATGCAACCACAATAGGGGTTCCATGTGCATCAGAACCACTAACATAGATTACATCGTGCTTTCTTAATTTATGATAACGAGTAATTACGTCACCCCATAACAACTGTGAAAAGGTTCCAAGATGTGGAACATTATTAACATAAGGCCACGCAGCTGTTATTACCCATTTTTCTTTAGACATTTTAATCACTCCTTCTTTTATTGTTTAAAGGTGTATTCTTCCGCACAAACTGTAGAAAACAATAAGCTTTATGTGTTTTTTGGGAAGAAAGAGTTGTTATATTTGGTGGTTGAAACTTTACACTAATGCGCCTTCTCAAAAAGATTTTAGAATCCTTTTCTGGGATGCATTTCACTATCCCTCGACTTAACCACTTAACCACCTAAATAACACGCAGCACTCTCCTTTTTAAATCTAATGGAAAAAAAATTGTTTGTGAAAGAACTAATTAGACTTTCTTATTTATCATATCATAAAACAGCTGTTCTATTTGATTTGTTACACTCTCAAAAGAAAATTCTGACCTGATTTTTTTCCTTGCTTTTTGTGCAATGTTTACATAGTTATCATAATCACTAACTACTTTCAGAATTGAACGTTCCAAAGCTTCAATGTTTCCCGCTTCAAAAATCGTCCCCAATTTCCCATTATCAAGAAGTCGAGGCATATCACCTATATCAGATGCTATTACAGGTATTCCCATTGCCATTGCTTCAATTACTGTAGTTGGAGATCCTTCCCAAAAACTTGGTAACATTAAGACATTGGATTGTGCTAATAGTTTAGGAATTTCTAGATGATTGACAGAACCAAATAGTTTTACGTTTTTCTCATTCTCAAATTTCTTTTTCAATATAGGAAAAAGAGAACCATTTCCAACAAACCAAAATGAGAGATCTGTCTTTTGCTTAAGTAGATTCTGAACTACTTCTGCATAATATCCAATTCCTTTCCATGATTCAAGGTCCCCAATATAGGTAATAACTGGTTTTTTATCTATTTCAGGCTTTATTTCTGGAAATATTTCTGTATCAATTGCATTATTGACTATCATCAATCGTTCTGTTCTTGTTATGGTTTGTTTTAACAAATCAATATCATTTTTACTTACAGAAGCTATCTTGTCAGCTTGAGAAAGTACAAAACGACCCAAAGTAAAATCGAAGAAAAGTTTAGCAAATTCTTTTAGAAAGCTTGTTTTGTAGGGGGGACGACCTACTCCTCCATGAATATGTAAGAGGAGAGGAATTCTTTTGAATAGTTTAGTTATTGCTGCTTGGATTGTTGTGAAATATATATACGAATGTACATGAAAAACATCCACATCTTGTACCTTGAGTAATTTATGCAGCATGATACAAGCAGGATTTATGCCGAAGACATCCCAAGGACTGAAAAAGCGATGGATAGTCATATTGGTTGAGTAAGTTTGATAGGGAACTTTGGTAGATTTCTTGGTTGTAAAAACATCTACGTAATGACCACGATTTGCTAATTCTCGAGACAGATAACTAACATATCTCTCTGTACCTCCGTAACTTTTAGATTCAAAAAACGGAGTGACTTGGACAATATTCAGTTTTTCCATTTCTTTCACCTATAAATGATATAGTAGAAAATTTTTACCGTTATTTACCACGACATGAAGTGTTGGTCGAGTAGGAATAATTACTCCCAAGTAATATGTAATTTCCATTTCTGATAAGTAGATTGGAGTTCCCAACCACTGATCCATCGTTGTGCTTAATACAATATAGTACAAAGACGTTTGTAGGATTCGCTGGGCATTTAATTGTAAACTTGAATTTGAGTCAAGTAACAAAGGCAATTGATAGATATTTATTCCATCAATAAATTTTGAAATGGAGAACGGTATACTTATTCTACTTCCATATATTGTTAAGTTGACATT
>JAEOTK010000109.1 GCA_016839875.1 Candidatus Heimdallarchaeota archaeon | reverse complement strand
TTGATGCTGATTGTTCCGTTCAAGGATCTCAGGATAAAGGCGTTTCTGTTCGTTTGGCTCAGTCAAATCTTGAAACGCTAACTTCAGTCCAAAGAATGCTCCATAGAATGGGAATTGCATCAACTGTCTATCAAAACAGAAGAATGGAACAGTTTAAAGAAATGCCAGATGGAAAAGGTGGTCTTAAGAAATACAAAATAAAACCACAACATGAACTAGTAATATCAAAAGATAACATCTCTATTTTTGCAGAAGTTATAGGTTTTGCTGATGTAGAAAAACAAGAGCTACTTGAAGAAAAAATTGCTAACTACAAAAGAGACCAGTATAGAGAACGATTTTTATCAGAGATTACAGATATTGTGCATATTGGAAAGAAAGAAGTGTATGATGTTCAAATTCCTGGTGAAAATGCATTTTCTGCAAATGGTATTTGTACTCATAATTGTGGTGAATTACCTTTGCTCCCATTTGAGAGTTGTAATCTCGGTTCTATCAATCTTTCAAATCATGTAATTGATGGTGAAATTGAATGGAATCTTATAGAAGATACTGTTAGATTCGCCGTATGTTTTCTCGATAAAGTTATTGATAAAAATCACTATATTCTGCCTGAAATAGAAGAAATGACTAAAGCTAATAGGAAAATAGGTTTGGGAATCATGGGTTTTGCTGACATGCTGGTAAAGCTTGGCATAAAATATAATAGTGATGCTGGATTGGAGATGGCAAACAAAGTAATGTCATTTATTCAAGAAAAAGCAATGGATGTATCTGAAAAACTAGGGAAAGAAAAGGGAAGTTTTCCAAACTTTGAGAAAAGTATTTTCAACGGAAAATATGAAACAATGAGAAATGCGACAGTAACATCAATTGCTCCTACAGGAACAATATCCCTTATAGCAGGTTGCTCGAGTGGTATTGAACCATATTATGCTATAGCGTTTACTCGTAATGTATTAGGTGGAAAACAACTGTTTGATATAAATCCATTATTGGAAAAAGAACTAAAAGAAAGGGAATTATATTCTGATGAACTGATTGAAACTATTTCCGCTTCAAATTCAATCCAAGAAATAGAAGAAATACCTGAAGAACTTAGAAACACCTTTGTTACCTCTC
The DNA here is from genome assembly GCA_016839875.1 of Candidatus Heimdallarchaeota archaeon. The sequence continues at coordinate 18,031 of JAEOTK010000109.1, read as the reverse complement.
ATGATATCAGTCCTGAATGGCATATTGAAATGCAAGCAGCTTTCCAAAACAATATAGACAACGCTGTCTCAAAAACCATCAATTTTCCATTTACAGCTACAAAAGATGATATCGCTAAATCATATATGTTGGCTTTCAAAAAAGAATGCAAAGGAATAACTGTTTACAGGGATGGTTCACGGAAATATCAGGTTTTAACTACCAGGAAAGCAGATCCTGTAAAGGAAGTTGAAACACCATCATTGGAGAAAGTTGAACCTCGTCCAAGACCCGAGGTAACAATTGGTCAAACACACAAAATCCGATCTGGTTGCGGTAATCTCTATGTTACAATTAATAGTGATGAAACTGGAGTTTGTGAAGTTTTTGTACAAGTCGGTAAGAGTGGAGGTTGCATCGCAAGTCAGAGCGAAGCTGTTGGCAGATTAATTTCCTTATCCTTACGATCAGGAGTGAAGCTTGAATCTATTGCTGATCATTTAGCAGGAATCAGATGTCCCAGTCCGAATTTCTATCAAGGAAAAACAATTTTATCCTGTGCAGATGGAATAGCTCATGTCCTAGAACATTACATGGATGGAGAACAGATAATCAGACCAAATGGTACAATTGCATGTCCAGAGTGTGGAGGAATGCTTGAGTTTGCTGAAGGATGTTTCATTTGTAGAATGTGCGGTTATAGTAAATGTGATTAACACACATTTCTTCTTCAAAAACAGCTGTAAATATCAAGCATAAGATTTTTTTGTGTAGAAATTAAAGATGTTTCAATGATATTCTGGTTTGATACAGTAACTTCCAAAGAAGCTCTGTTATTTGATGCTATTGCTAATGAATTGGAAAAAGAAGGACATGAGGTACTTTTCACCTGTCGAGATTATGATTATGTAGTAAGTCTTTTTGATTTACTTCAAAGAGATGTAGAGGTTTTAGGTAAACATGGTGGTGGAACTCTCTATGGAAAATTAATGGCTGGAAATGAGAGGATCAGACTTCTTGCAAACCACATTAATGAGTTAGAAACAAAACCTGATTATCATATTTCTTTTGCATGTCCAGAATCAACAAGAGTGGCTTTTGGTCTCGCAATTCCAGTTATTAGTATTAATGATTCTCCTCATGCTAAAGCTGTAGCCAAGCTAACTGTTCCATACGCTAAACATCTTGTTTATAGTTCTTGTATAAAAAAAGAGAAATGGTTCTCCCAAGGAGCATTAGAAAATCAACTTCAGCCTTATGATGGGATTGATGAAGTAGCTTGGTTGAAAGACTATCAACCAGATGAAACTGTGTTAGAATCTCTAGGTATATCCAAGAAAGATCGATTTTTTGTTGCTCGACCAGAAGAAAGTAGTGCAGCATATATGTTGGATCAAGGAATAGCTGGAAAGACAAACCTAGATTTAATTTTCGATGAATTGTTCCCTCTTTATGATGGTATAGCTGTAGTATTCCCAAGGTATAAGACTCAGGAAGAGATGATGCTGAAAAAATACAAAGATAATATCATCATTCCCCCAAGAGCAGTCGATACACTTTCTTTGTATTTCTATTCAGATCTTTGCATTACAGGGGGAGCTACAATGTCCAGAGAAGCAGCTGCAATTGGAACACCATCCATATCATACTATCCATATCCATTGGATGTTTTGGAATATATTTCTTCTATTGGTATTCCTCTTTACAATGAATACAAACTGGAAGATGCTATAGCAAAATCGATTGAACTGATTAATTCTTCAAGAGATAAAACATCCATTCAAGAAAAAACTAACAAGATAATTAATAGTCTTGAATCTCCAGTGGATAAGATTATGTCTATAATATGAATTATCTCTCATAATTAAGCTCATTCACAAAAAGATTTAACATGCGTTTTTTTGAGTCATCATGACTCAATATGAAATTTCCAGCAGAAAAACTTGATAAGATTGAACCTAGTGGAATTAGAGAGCTTTTTGATAAATCCAAGGGAGTCGAAGATGCTATCTCTTTAGGTATAGGGGAACCAGATATTCTTACACCTGATGGACTCAAAGAAGCCTTAAAGAAAGCAGTTGATGATAATTTCAACGGGTATGAACAAACTCCAGGAAATATAGAACTTAGACAGAATATTGTCCATAAATACAAAAAAGACTATGGCGTTGATTATGATGTTTCTGGAGGAACAATAATAGGATGTGGAGGAGTGCAATTAATTTACATAGCTTTACAAACCTATCTAAAACCTGGTGATGAGGTTTTAATTCAAGACCCTTGCTTTCTAACCTATCCGCGTCAAGTAGTACTTGCTGGTGGGAAAAATGCTTGGATGCCTTCTACTGAAGATTTCAAAATTGATATTGAGAAAACCAAAGAGATTATTTCAGATAAAACAAGAATGATCTTTCTTAACTTTCCTTCTAATCCCACAGGGGCAGTTATGACTCATGATGAACTGAAGGAGATTGTTGATTTAGCAGTAGATTATAATCTTATAATCATTAGTGATGAAGTGTATGAATATTATACTTTCGATGACAACAAGCACGTTCATGTTGGGTCTATTGATGGTGCTTATGAAAGAACATTTACCGTAAATACCTTTTCTAAAACCTACGCTATTCCTGGGTGGAGAATGGGCTTTGGAGTTGCTCCCTCAGATTTGCTTCAACCCATTATAAATTACCATCCTTGGGTAATAGCAAATGCTACAACTCCCACTCAGATTGCTTTAGCTAATTTTATGCTTACACAAGAAGCATATGACTTCAAAAAGAAGGTAAAAGAGGTTTTTCAAGAGCGAAGAGACAAAATTGTTGAAGGTTTTAATTCTCTAAATGGAATAAAGTGTCAGAAACCTAGTGGTTCATTTTTCTGCTACCCAGATGTTTCTGAATCAAAATATCCAGATGGCAAGGAATTCTCAATTAGAGCTTTTGAAGATGCCAGAGTGATTGTTGTTCCTGGAACAGAATTTGGACCAGCAACTGAACAAAATGTTAGAGCAAGTTTTGGCTCAGTCAGCATACCCAAAATCAATGAAGTAATGGAAAGATTGGGAAAAATACTATAAATTCGAGAAATACAAATAACTTAAAAATGAATATGTAAAATAGATAATAGAAGGCATATGTCAGAAGAGAAACAGAAATTAAAATTCTACTGTAAATTTTGCGAAATAGAAAAAGTACATGATTATATTGGAGAAAACAGAAAGGGAGCCTTTACACTGACATTTTATTGTCAAGAATGTGGAAGCTATCATGTTTTTGAATTCTTTGGGAGTCAATTTGAACAACCAACTGAGCTAGACTGATTTCATTTTTTGCTCATTTTTACAGACAAAAGGCTCATTAATTTTTATGCATTAATTACATTTTTTCATAATTTGCATTTTCACGACATTATAATTCTAACACCTTGTAGGTGTATTCTTCGAGAAAAACCTAACATTATGTTTTTAAAGGACTTTCTCAATACTGTATATTAGAATCCACGAAGGGGTTCAAGTATTATGAAAAAACGAATAATTTTAGGAATAGGCCTATTGCTAATATTACTGCCGTTATTGACTCCTTCTAGTCTGATTACTACAAATGCAAGACCAGACGCTCCAACAGGTGGTGATTATCAATTAAATGATGTCACTTCAGTAGTTGAAGGTCAAAAGCTATTATACAACATTTCTACTTTCCAGTATGGTGCTGGAATTTGGGATGCTTTAGATATGCTTCTTGAACAAGTCGGTGGTCCTGCTTTTGATAAAGGATTAATCGGATCTTTAGAAGGCAGTGAATTAAACGTCTTAATCAATGCAATGGATACATTACCACTCTACAAATGGAATCATACTAGTGGAACTTACGAACCAACTCCAATATGGCAAGATGCATTGTCGATATACATGTACATCAAACTCAATGATGAGTTAGGTGCATATGCTAATGTATCACAATTCTCCTTCCCAGATGACTTTTCGCAGAGTGAGAGATATCTGTATAATGACACATGGCCAGATGCTGAATTTGATGAACCAATCCTAGATGATGTTGGTAGCACTTTTTGGAGTGGCTTCAATAGCACTTTCACAGGTGAATTTTCAAGAGGTTTCCAAGATGCAAACAACTCATGGATGTGGGGTGGTGACTGGTACAGCAACATGTGGTGGAATATGCCAGAAGCTCGTCACTATGGACCTTATGATATCTATTGGTTTGGATATGATCTAGGTCAACACCTGGGTTATGAAATCGGTTTCCAAGCATTCTGGGAAAGTGGTATAGACGTAACATGGGATGACCCAATTTCTGCACTAAACGGATTTTATGCTGGTTTCTTCACAGTAAGAACTGATGGTTTTACCTCAGGTCAAGCTGACTTCATAGCGAATAAAATACCAGATAAAAGAACCGGTTGGCCAGGTCCAGCTGCTGATGTTGAAGAATATGCAGGAGATTTCCTCTATTCCCAACTCTATGAGAGGTATTATAGAGGAGGATTCATGTATGAAGGATCTTTAGTTAACTTCAATGAAAATCTATACAAAGATCTCTACGATAATGAATGGGATACATTTTGGGCCGGTTACAGAAACGGATACGGTGATGAATGGTACTGGGCTAACGAAACAGGAGCCTGGGATGCTCACGATGGCCATCCATATGGATATAATTACAATGCACCAGAATGGTGGGATGATCCATATAATGCCCATGATGAAGGTTACCGACAAGGAGCCATTGATGGGTATGACCAAGGATACTACGACGGTTACTATGGATTGAACATAGGAGATCAAAGAAGGATGGCATATTGGAATTGGATACATCCAGCATACTATGATGGTTTTGCCAATGCAACAATAGATTATCCATCAACATTTGATACAACACCCTCAACTCTACCTTTCGCAGTTGTAACTACAGAATATGAGTCCGAATCCAATATCGCTTACGCATATCAGTACGAAGAAGGCTATAACAGAGGATACAAATACATGGAGAGAATATCAGCCGCAGAGAGTATAAACTGGTTATGGAGTAATGGACCATTCTATAATATGACATTACCTGATGCCGAGTTTTCATTCTTATCTGGTTCAATTCTACCAATAGCTACAACATTAACAATGCTAACAGATTTGGACATGGGACTAATGGAATATGAGTTCAACTGGGGGGCATATGATTACTTCCCATTCAGCTCAGCAATGGTTCCAATGCAAACTGTCTACGCTATTGATACTAACTGGACAGCTATGGATGAGATTGATGTAGCCAGAAATGATACTTCAGGAGAACCAGGATTTGCATCAACATGGAACCAAGCATACAACTACTTTGAATTCTCTATGTCTATGAATGCTTCTGAACCAGGAATTACAATGGACGTAACTTGGGGATACAATACGTCAACCGGATTGCTACTTAATATAACAAACTACATAGATTTCTACTCACAAGTAGATATGTGGCTTGACCTTACAGTTGAGTTAGATCCAACCAGTGAAATTGTATATACTCCAGCATTACCAAGCCCACTTTCATGGTCTTACTTCATAGGTGACGCTATATTCTACTATGATCTACCTCCATTAGCACCTACCGAATTTGTTGACGGTGTTCATGAATTCAAGCAAAACGCTTTAGCTTCTATTGGTAGAACATTCCTCACTGTTGATATGACTAGTGTAGATAATCTATGGGGTACAGCAACAATGACATTACAAAATCCCGCTAATCTAACTGATCCAGCTCATGTAGATACTTATAAGTGGCCACTGTTTTCTGGTGGAGGACCTGTATGGTTGGCAGATTGGAATTATTGGGATGGTGTATTTACAACAGCCAATTCAGTTCTAGGACATTATGACTACTTCATTGGTGCTCTAAACGCTCTTGCAATGCAAAACTACAATGTTGATCTTAATAACATAGTATTCCTTCCTGAACTAGGAGAATACTATCATGCAGGAACAGATGTACAATACTATTATGTCAATCTGCAAGCAGAATTAGATCTTCAATTCACCATGCTGAACGGAGACTTTGATTGGGAGACACAAAGCCAAGTAGGATATGTCAACGCAACATTCTATGTTGGAATCGATGCAACAGATTTCGTTGTTATCGGTGGAGGAATGAGAGCAGGCTTTGATTTCATTGTTACAAATAGCTTAGGCTATGGATTTGACAATGGAGGACTAGTGGATGGATATATTGAGATCCAAATTGGTTCTACATACAAAGCAATGCTTGATTTGTTCGGCTTAATTGGTCATATGTTTCCAAACGTACCAGAATACGGTATAATATCCATGATCGGTATAATAGGTCTAGCAGCAGTTGCTAGCGCAGTAATATTCTTAAAGAAGAAAAAATAATCTTTTTTCTTTCTCTTTTTATTTTTTTGTTTTTAACTTTTTATCAACTTGCTATTGTATATTTGAAAAAAAAAGGATTAAACAAAAGGATTTTTTACAATACCTAGTTTAATCATTGCTTTTAGAACCTTCATTCCAAATCTAATCTTGAAATCAAGTTTTTTAGCGGTAATTTCTAATTTACTTATTCGCAAATAAGGAACTTCATTATTTAGTCCTTTTTTACGTTCTTTTGAGACCATATCTATATTCTGAAGTAAATCTGGAATTGTTCCTGCAACCGAAATATCTTGTACTGGTTGTTTTAGTTCTCCATTCTTAATATACCATCCAGATCCTGTAACTGCGAATCTTCCACTGCTCAAATCAGACATATGTATCCCCATGAAGTTTTTCATCATGAATCCTTCTTTTGTTTCTGCTATCATCTCATCTAATGATGAATCTCCTGGTTCAATAACAGTTGCAAATGATCCTACTCCAGGCGGAGATTTGATAGGATTACCTCCAAATATTCCTCCTCCTTTTGTTGCTTTTCCATTGCTTTTCATATTCAATTTTCCAGCATAGTAAGAATCGAGATAATAGGTTTGCAAAACACCTTTGTCAATTAGGGTTGTTCTTTGTGTTGGGGTACCTTCTGCGTCATAAAGGGCTGAAGTCATCAGATCTGTTCTTAAAGGATCGTCCGCAAGAGTAAAATTATCAACAGCTATTTGGTCTCCTATTCTATCTGCAAAAACTGTCTCTCCTCTAGAAGCTTTGTCTCCTCTCAACAATTGAGTAAGAACCATGAATAATCCTCCAAAAATTCCATACGAACCTTCTGGTGTAATTATTATGGGATATTCTCCTGCAAGAGACATTGTCTGCGGTTTTGATGATTTGAGAGTTTTGTCTAAAGCTGTTTCTGCAATTTTCAATGGATCAATTCCTCCATAAGATCGTGTACCTTCTAAATGAAATTCATAAGATGGAAAACCATGAGTTGACAAATAGCCTATTCCAAAACCATATCCTGCTCCTTTCTCAACAATATCCATTCCTAAAGAGCTTTTGAGATATTCTTCTCCTGCTCCTACTAACCCAAAAGCTTGAAGGAAGTAGATATCTTTGGGTAATTCAGTATCTAGCATCTTTCCAAAATCTTCAGCTGCAGTATTAGCATCTATTTTGTATAGTTTCTCATCAATAGGTAGTTTTTCGGTAGATTTCTTAGGAGAAGGAAAAGGTTGCAAATCTGGATCTTTTTTCTTTGTTTGCGCGTTTTGAATAGCCAATTTTACTGTGTGTTTGATGTCTTCCTCTTTGAATGAAGAAGTGTAAGCAAACCCTAGAGCATTATTTGCAATTACTCTAAAAGAAAGTCCATGCATAATCCCGAGGTTGTGTTTAGGTTTATTTTTTTCTATTTCAAGATTGAAAGCTCTTTGATTCAGACCAAACGCTTCACAATGTTCTGCTCCTAATTTTTTAGCTGCTTTTAATCCATAGTCTATTCCATTTTCAATTTTTGTATTTAGATCAATATCTGACATTTCTTTCACCTTAACCTACTACAATATTCTTCACAGCTAGCCAACCTGCTGTTACTCCTACTGGAGCTGATTGTCCATCTTTTCCACAGAAACCTATACTATCTAAAGGATTACCCATCTCAGGAGAAATCCCTACGATTTTGTTTAAAGTTTCTAATGTATTTCCAGCTAGGGTTGTTGGTCTATATCTTTGCCCAGCTTCTCCGTTCTTAATTTCATATAATTCCGCTACTCCGAAGTTGAAAGTTCCTTTAATTGGATCAACTTGTCCTCCACCACCTTGCATAAGTAGAAATCCATTCTTAATTAGCTCCAATAATTCTTCCGAATTCATTGGATCCTTAGCTGGTGAAATGTATGTATTTGTCATTCTAACAATTTGTGGATGATTATATGCTTCAGCTCTAGAATTCCCTGTTGGTTTCAAATCAAAATGCTCTGCTGATTGTCTATCATTGATATATGTTTCTAGAATTCCGTCTTTCATTACGTAAGTTTTCTGACCTGGTACACCCTCATCGTCATATTTGATGTATCCAAAAGATCGAATACCATTAGTTTCGATAAGAGAGCCATCATCGATGAGATTTACAATAGGAGATCCAACCCTTTTCCCTAGTTTTCCTCGAAGTACACCTGCAGTTTGAACAAAATCACCTTCAGCTGAATGACCTGCAGCTTCATGTGCAAATAAGTGGTTAATAGTTCCATCTAAGACTACAGGATACCTTCCTCCTTTTACTTTCGGAGCTTTAAGTCCCTCTAAGGCTCTTTCTTTTGCATCTTCACCCATCTCCTGAGGTGTCTTAACATCAACAACTTCTATACCTCCTAGATGTCCAAATCTGCTTCTTCCTTCAATAGCTTGGTCTCCTTCTCTTGCAACTGAAGTGGCAAACATCATAACATAGGGAACACTGAATTCTATATTGGTACCCTCGGTAGTTACAAGTTGCATTCTTCTGAGAACTTCTCGAAAAGCTGATGATCTAGATTTTATTCTTTCATCTTCTTGAGCTTTATCAGTTTCAAGAGTCATCTTAATCTTTTCATCAAATCCTACGTCTTCTAATTTCCTTTTCTGTTCTCCTTCGAATTTATCTTGAACTACTTTGACTTCAGCTAGTTTTATTTCCTCTTTTTTATACTTGAGATTTAACTTGTTTGCTTGTAAAGCCATATTCACAACTTCAGTGTAGTTTTCGATGGGACCATATGAAAATCCCCATGCACCGTTTTTTAATAATCTTAAACCTATTCCTGATTCTACACCTGTTGTGCTTTGTTCAACTTTGCCATTAACTGTTCTAATCTGTGTCATTAGCGAATTTTCTATTCTAAAGTCAGCGTATGTTACCGCTTCTTTTTCCAATTCGTTAAGAATTTTATCACTAATATCTGACATAAATATCAGTTGGAAAATCGAGCAGAATCTTATAAAGTTATGTAAATAAAATTAATTTTCAATTTAGAGCAAATTTTAAATCTCAACAATAAATAATGATTCATGGATCTTGGATTGAATAATAAGCACATTTTAGTTACAGGTGGTGCTGGGGGAATAGGTGAAGAGATAGTTAAATTGCTCTTTGAAGAAGGTGCAAACGTTAGTCTTCACTATAATACAAGTAAGGAAAGAGCTTTAGAAATACAGAAAAAATGTGACCCAAAAAAAGTGAAAATTGTTCAAGGAGATTTGAGAAAAGAGGGCGAAGTGAAGAATATCTTCTCTGTTGCAATTGACAATTTTGGTAGAATTGACTCTCTTGTAGCTAATGCTGCTATTGCAGCTTCTGAAAGAGCTCTGACATCCGAAATTTCTCTAGAACGATGGAATGACACTCTGCAAACAAATCTAACTGGTGTTTTTCTGTGCATACGAGAGTTCTTTATCAACCTTAAAAGATTTCCAGATAAGCATGGATCAGCTGTTCTAATTGGATCAACAGCAGGAGAATTCGGAGAATCAGGATATGCAGATTATTCCGCAACAAAAGCTGCTATGATGTATGGACTGACAAAAACATGGAAAAATGAAATAGTGCAATTAGCACCACTTGGTAGAATTAATACTGTAGCACCAGGTTGGGTATATACACAAATGGCAAAAGGAACACTCGATGATATAGGTAAATTGAAAAAAATTCTACAAACCATACCTATGAGCAAGATTGCTGTTTCTGAAGATATTGCTGGTGCTGTGGCATTTCTGTTATCAGATAAAGTTTCAGGTCACATAAGTGGTCAAACTTTAGTTATTCATGGGGGAATGGAAGGAAGACTTCTATATGAGAAGGATGAAGTCGATTTATCATTCGTTGAGAAACTAAAGAAGCTGTAGGCCATATTACTATCTCTGGTACATAGCAATAATTTTATCTTTTAGAATAAAATGTATAATTAATGTCTGAAATCTCAGAATCAATAAATGTTGAATTCAATTACTCTGAAGTAATGAGAAATATTGATGAAATTGCTTCAAAGACAAAACATGATTCTTCAGATATTACTGTCGTTGGTGTAACAAAACGAATTGAATTTCAGCGAATTAAAACAGCTGTAGATTCAGGATTAAAAGTAATAGGAGAAATTGTAGGTACAGAGCTTAAGAGAAAGCTTCCTATAATAAAACAACATTCCTCTCTAGCTGAAATTCATATTGTTGGTCTCCTGCAATCAAACAAGATCAAATATGCGGTTGAAAACTGCGATTTAATTCAAAGTGTTCAAGATGAAAAACATCTGATTTTGATAGATAAATGTGCCAAAAAAATTAACAAAATTTATCCGGTTCTTCTTCAAGTTGACTTTAGTACAGTCTCAAAACCTAAGGGTTTGAACATGAAAGAAACTTATTATTTCCTCAATCTAATTAAAGAGAAATATTCAAACGTTAAAATTCAAGGTATTATGACCATAGCTCCACTGGAATATGAAGAAGATTTACATATTTTAAGAAAATTCTTTGCAAAAACTAGGAAGAATTTTGAAGACTTTATCCCTCTTTTAGACACTGATTCCCCCCAATTATCAATGGGAATGTCTGCAGACTATAGAATTGCTATCGAAGAAGGTTCAACTATGGTTAGAATTGGTACAGCGATATTTGGCCCTCGATCCTAATTTGGAAGACTATTGTTTTTTCTGCTTTTCTTCAACCAACTGTGTTGGATATTCAGATATTCTAAACAGAGCTTCTTTGATTGTTTCAGATAAATCGATAATGTTAGTTTCTCCATGTTCCATGAGATAAGAAATAACAGCTTTAATACCATCTAAAACTGGTCCTGTATTTTCATCGAACTTTATACGTGCAACAAAACCAACAACATCAGAGAAAACAATAAGCTTATCTCTATACTGGTTGATTTCCTTTATATACTCAGGTTCCAGATACAATCTAACTTCCCATTCTTCACCCACACTTACCGCTTCAACATTAGGGAATTGTAAGATGGACAAAACATCTGCTTTTGTAGAATAGATGGCTTTAGATATTTTTCCAAGAACAATATAAATTCCTTGTATATCACTTAGGAGTGCTAGATCATTTTGTATAAACAGAGTGCTGATTAATCTTCCATAAGTATTAATCATTTTCGTGAAGGTGTTACCCAAAACTCTCATATTCAGATAGAGATTATTTTCAAATTCAGTTCTTGAGCGACTTTTACTCCAGGCTCTCATTATGGAATCTGAGATTTTCTTTTCTCCAAGCAGCGCATTGTAAGATTCATCTATAACGTAATCAGGAATTCTCCTGTAAAGTAGAATAGAAGTTGCAATCTCAATGAAATTCTTTGGAAGTTCTTCTAAATCCTTTGGATTAGTCTGCTTGAGTAATTCCACTATTTGTTTATTGCATTGTTCATGTGACATAGTAAATTTACCATAGTCAAGCTTAAGAATTTTGAATGCATCCCCAATCCATTTATTCGCGTTTTTACTGACTTCATCAAGATGTCCAGATAAGTCAATACTCACATCCTTGGACCATCTTTCAACCATTTTTGTCATCTGGTCGTTTAATGGGTTCCAATCTTTAATTAAGCATTTTCTGATGTATTTAAGCTGCTTTATTGCATTACTATAGAGTTTTTTCGCTTTTCTTTTGTAATTCAAATCGTTTGTTCGAAGAGCAGAGAATCCGTTAAGGATATTTTGAATTACAACATGTATTTCAGGTGCATATTGGTTCCAGCTTTCCTGACATTTATCATGGAATCGTTTTCCAGTGAATCTTTGAGGAACATCTCTAATTAGTGGAAATGATGGAAAACTATTGTTTATGTCAGGTAATCTATGAGCAGGTCGTAGCTTAGAGACCATTTCTTTGTTAAACACTGTAATAAGAGTGTCAATTTGGTTAATTACTTCTCCTTCAAATTGAAACATTTGTTGTAGATAAGATTCAATCATCCCTCTCAAAATGGCCATGGAATAAGCTCTTTTCAGCACTTTTTCATTTTTGAAACATATTGTTAGTAACTCTGCATCTTGCTCTATTTCTCGAAGGGATAAAATTTTACCATTCATGCTAAGAGTTATTCCTGGTTTCTGTAGTAACTCTGTAGAAGATATGGATCTACCATCAAATCGTAAATATGTTCCTTTGAAGAATGACCTTTTCAATTGGACAGGTACCGAATTCACAAAACTCTTTATCTCTCCTTCCTCTATTGCTGATCCTATTAGTTCTCTTGCGCTTAAGCTCATTTGTTTTGCAGTTTCATATCCTCTGTTCTTAATGTCTTGTGTCACTCTTGATAGAATATTAACTAGAACTGTTTTTGGAGCTATATCTTTGAATTTATCAATCATATATACAAAAATATCCCCAAGATTAGAATTGAACAGCTGATCTTTAATTATTTTCTCTAATGTGGAAATAATTGATCTTTCTAGTGCGTTAGCAAAAAGAACTGATTCTTCAATATTCGATATTTGAAGCTGTTTACCAATACCTAGTTTCATGAATTTATCTGTTAATTCTTTCAACCATTTTGGTTGAATTACTGATAATTTTGCTATTCTATCCTTTAGTAATCCTCTTTTAAACTCAATTGAAGATTTCTTGTTTGGTGAGCTCTCTTTTGCTTTTTTCTTGACTTTCTTTTCTTCAACAATCGAAAATGTGAAATCTACAATTACATTCCAAATACTAGGAGGTAGATTTTTTCCTCGAAACGGACCAATAAGCTGTTGGAAGAAAAGTCTGGCACTCTGCAATACTTGTGGAGAAACATCCTCAATTAATGCATCGCAAATCATCGTTCCAGGATTTGGAACATCTGCAGTTGTGTCAATTTGTTTTTGAATAGTAGTATAGAGTGGTACATCTCTGAAATCAAATAAGCCAAGTATGGGATTCTCTTTTGCAAGTCTAAACACAACTTCCTGTGCTAAACTATTTGAGATGAAAGTATTAGCTGAATGAATTTGGTTGATGTTTAGTTTCTTCACATGAGTAGATAATTTATCGGAAATATCTTTTGCAACGTATTTCTTTATCAATTCTTCAGGCTCAATTTCTTTTTTCCTGAGATATTTATCGATTTCGTTTCTTGTTTCTTCTATTACATATCTAGGAGTTTCATACTCTAAAATAGAAAACGGATCTTCTACAATAATCTGATTTAATATGTCTTGAGCTACCATCTGCACTAGAAGCTGTCTTTTGAAAGGTAGAATTGACCCTTTATCCCAGGTGGTTTCATCTTCTCCTAACCATTCTTTCAGATTTTGCAGCTGTTGTAGTGTTGGATATTGGTCTATTTTCTTTTCAATGTTTTCCAGATGTTTCCCTACTGCTGCTACTAATCCCTTATTATTCACTGGAACAGATATCTTTTGTTTTGCAATAGTACATGCTTTAGAAAATGACTTCGATACATAATCTAGAGATATCATCTTACCTGATGCAAGATTTTGATGAAAGTTTGGTGTGAGAATTATATATCTGCAAAATGACAGAGCAAGTTCTTGAACTAATTGCTCATCTTTCTTAGATAACTTATTCGCTTGATCTGATTTTACTACATATTGTACAATAACATTATCTGATTCTTCCGTCATTGTAAATGTACCAAATTTCACAAATTCGTTTTCTCCAGTCATAAACTGTGAATTCTCTACGTTCACTTCTGTTGTCATTAATGATTGCAGAGAAAGTAAAATCCCTTGCATCATGCTGGAATCTCTTGCTAAACGTCCTACAGTAGCAAAGCTAATTCCAGCGTCACTTCCTGTTGATATCCACAATTCATATGGAAAATTCTTACTCATTAACCTCACACGTCTCTAGACCCAACCTAGGGTTCCCAGTACCTTATATTAGTAATGTCCATTATTACTTTTTTTATTGTTAACGCTATATGCAACACTATTTTAAAGGATTTCATAAAGGAATCTGATTCAATAAACATAAAGTTTAATAATCAGTCAATCGAACGTGAGCGTAATTCATTTACTATTTAATGGGATTAACCGATGGCAGAGTCATCAAAGAAAGTTCATATTCGAAGACTTGTATTAGATGTTTTGAAACCTCATAAACCTAGAATTGATGTGTTAGCAATTGCTCTAGCAGACCTAGTTGGAATAGAATCTGTAAATATAATCCGAGCAGAAACAGATTCAAGCACAGAAGGAATCATTGTTACTATTGTAGGTGGTGATTTAGACTTTTCAAATATCGAAGAAACTCTAAGAGATTACGGTTCATCAATACACTCTGTTGATGAAGTAGTTGCAGGTGAAGACATCATAGATACAGTAGTATTACCAACAGAAGAAGAACGAGTGTAGCAAGATATTCCAAGCTTTCATTCTTTAGTAATACTGATTATTGAGTTAGTTATTTTTTATTGAGTTGATTCCTAGTTCAAATGCTTTGAGGTTAGGTTCAATGTATTTTGCAGGAACTCTCTTTTTTAGAGCATTACGTAGTTCTTCTTCAGTTAAAGGAAAACCTTCAATCTGAGATAAGGCACCTAATAATACTATATTCTGTGCAATAGCTAGACCTGCTTCAATTGCAAGTTCTTCAGTATCAATCATTAATACATCAGCTTTGAACTTCGCTAAATTTTCTTTGATTTTTGTTCTAGCTTGTTCTGCTGCTTTTTTGTCTTTCTTCCAGGTGATAGGAAAAAGAACTACTTCTGAACTAATCACTTTTCCATTTGGTTTTAAGAACTTCATATATCGAAGGGTTTCATTTTGTTCGAGTCCGACTATTATCTCACTTGAACCTATTGGTATAGTTGGAGAATGCAAATCGCCACCGATTTTTAGATTAGTAATAACGGATCCTCCTTTTTGTGCCATTCCATGAACTTCTGAACCAAGTATGCCAATACCTTTGTCTCTTGCTGCAATAGTTATTACATCTGAAATTGTAAGAATACCTTGTCCTCCTACTCCACATATTATCATTTGATACGTTTCTTCCATCCTCAATCCACCACCTTTGAAATTGCTCCTGTAGGGCAAATCTGAGAGCATACACTGCATCCAGTACACATTGAAGGATCTATAACTGAGTAGTTCTTATCTTTTGAATTTGTGTCCAAACTCCAGTGAATTGCAGGACATTGATACTGAACTAAACAGGTTCCACAGGAGATACATACTTCAGAATCTACTTGGTAGACTTCTATTTTTTCTCCTTTCCTTCTCTTTTGTCTCCACCATTCATTTGCACATATCTTTCTCATTATGATTACAGTTGGACCTTCATGTTTAACTGCATCTTCAAATACTTTTTTTCCGTTTTCAAAATCATATGGATCAAATACTGCAACATGTTCTACACCCATTGATTTTGCTATTTCTGCAATGTCTATCTCTTCAGTTGGATTAGGTTGAAAACCGGTCATTGCAGTCATTCTATTATCCAGAACTAGGATGTTTATGTTAGCATTGTGATATACTGCATTTACTAGTGCTGGTAATCCAGTATGGAAGAATGTACTATCTCCTATATATGCAAAAACCGGCTTATCTTTGATTACTCGTGAAAAACCATTTGCCATACTTATTCCTCCCCCCATACATAGCATAGTATCAGTTACCCATGGATCAAGTGAATAACATCCAATATCTGATGCGAAAATACCTTTATTCTTTCTAACAACTTTCGATAATTCCCAGAAAGCCGCTCTATGTTGACAACCAGGGCAGAACAGAGGAGGTCTGAAAGGAATGAAATCCTTAGTTTCTTCAGTTGCTTTCTCTATTTCAGCAGTTGATTCAATCTCTCCACCTATAACCTCTTTCAAAGCTACTGCAACAATTCTACTATTTAATTCATGATATCTTTTTGTTGTTCCTGAGCTTTTACCATGGA
The DNA here is from genome assembly GCA_016839875.1 of Candidatus Heimdallarchaeota archaeon. The sequence goes on along the minus strand of JAEOTK010000109.1, from coordinate 1,776 downwards.
TTTTAGGTGCAATTCCGTTTTGGAGAAGTATAGCAGAAATTCTGTCCTCCAAATACGCTTCTACTTCTTCAATGAAAATAATGTTTTCTTTATTTTTAGCAAAATCGAGTATGGTTTTTTCATCTAATGGAGATACCATCCCTAATTTTAGAATAGGTATATCTTTCTTTAATTTAAGAAGAGCATCTTTTACATATGCATAACTAATACCACTTGTTATTATTCCAAATTCTTTACTCTCTGAACCTTCAATAATAGACAAACCACTGGATGGTAACCACTCCTTGATTTCATCCATCTTAGCAACTAACTTAGGATGATTAGCTCTAGCAAGAGCTGGAAGACATTTGAATCTATTTGATTTCTCTAGTTCTCCTTCTCTATATTCTGTTTCAAAACTATTGAACTGAATATCAGCACGTGCATGAGAAATTCGCGTAGTTGATCTTAATAACATAGGCATTTCGAATTTCTCACTTATGTCAAATGCTTTCTTGACAAATTCCTTAGCTTCTTGTGGATTGGAAGGTTCGAGAATTGGGAATTTAGCTGATACACCTAACCATCTAGAATCTTGTTCATTTTGACTTGAGAAGCAGTGGGGATCATCACCAACTACAGTTACAAATCCTCCTTTACACCCCATGTACATGAATGAATAAAGTGCATCTGCAGCTACATTCAGTCCTACATGCTTGCATGCTGTCATAGCTCTTGCTCCGCTTATTGACGCAGCATATGCAATCTCCATTGCAACTTTTTCATTAGAACTCCATTCTGCATAAAAACCTAATTTAGGAGCTGCTGCAATTAATGCTGCACTTATTTCAGAACTAGGTGTTCCTGGATAAGCAGCAAAAACCTGAACTCCTGCTTCTATTGCACCTCTGGCTATAGCTTCATTACCTAAACAAAGCACATTTTGATCCTTATTTGAAATTAGTTCCTCCAATCTCGCCATAATTATCTAAAAACGAGTTCAATTATCTAATAAAAAACATTTTGAAATGAATGTCACTTCAAATTTCAGTTAATGATATTACTTGTTAACTGGGTTTGATAAAGATCATAGTATTTGCCCTTATCTTGAAGTAGTTTCTCGTGTGTTCCTTCTTCAACAATTTCTCCATTATCTAAAACAACTATTTTGGAAGCATTTTTAATTGTACTTAACCGATGAGCTATGATTATTGAAGTTCTACCTTTAAGGATGAAATTAATTCCTTTTTGGATTAAGGTTTCTGTAATTGGATCTATTGAACTACTACATTCATCTAAAATCAATATGCTTGGGTTTGCAATCACTGCTCGTGCGAGTGAAATTAGTTGTCTTTGCCCAAGTGATAATCTTGATCCTCCTTCTTTCACATCAGTCTCATATCCTTCAGGAAGCTTCAAGATATAATCGTGTAGTCCAAGAATCAAACATACTTCATGCACTTCATCATCGGAAGCATCCTTCTTTCCATACTTCAGGTTGTCCATAATTGTTCCACTGAAAAGATATACATCTTGAGGAACTACAGCGATGTTCTTTCTCAGAGTTTCCATATCTATATCTTTGATGTTCATCCCATCAATCAGAACATCTCCATCTGTCGTGTCATAGTAACGTGAAAGCAATTTTGTTATAGTAGTTTTACCTGCTCCAGTTTGACCAACAAGTGCAATACTATTACCGGATTCTATTACCAAATTTATATTCTTCAAGACCTCAATTTCCTTTTGGTAACTAAAGTTAACTGCGTCTAATTCAATGAAACCTTTGATCTCTTT
>JAEOTK010000108.1 GCA_016839875.1 Candidatus Heimdallarchaeota archaeon | reverse complement strand
TTCTTCGTTTGAATGTCTTTTGAATAAGATTATTAATGTAACTCATGAACTATCCCTTGTTAAACAGTTTAAACCAACACTTCTATCATTGAAATTCGAATATATAAATTATCTTTTTTGTTGAAAATTAAATTTCTTGAGCAATTGAAAAACCAAACATTCAAAAAAGCACTTTATTTCTTATTTTCATGGAAGAATTATTAGCTAAGGGATCCCCATTCATTGGAGAGAAAGTTCAGCTTCGTGCAGTGGAAAAGACCGATTTAGATGATATAATGAAATATTGGAACACATTCGAATCAAGAGTAGGTCTTGGGACAGTTATTCCTATGTCTAGCATGATGGAAGAAGATTGGATAAAAAGCACTCATGAAAGAGCAAAGAATCAAACTGCATTCACTTTTGTGGTAGAACATAAAGAAACAAAAGAACTAATTGGGACTTGTGGAATAGAAGATATGAATTGGATTGCAAAGTCCGGTATTGTTGGTATTGGTATTCATAATCCTGCAAACCACAATAAAGGATATGGAACAGATGCGATGAGATGCTTACTAAGATTCGGTTTCGATGTCCTAAATCTTAATAGAATAGAATTATGGGTTATGGAATATAATGAAAGAGCTATCCATGTTTATGAAAAATTAGGATTTAAGAAAGTTGGAAAGAAAAGACAAGCTCATTTCTTACAAGGATCATATCATGATATTTTAGAAATGGACATCTTAAGAAGTGAGTATAAGTCTTCATAATTTTCAAAGTAGATTGCATAAATCTTAAATCATCAGCGAATATCATAGTCTGTTATCAATGAATAATGCTTCAAATGCTAAAACTATGAAATCAGTAAAACAAGTTAAAATTCCTGTATTAATTTCCGCAACAGGTATTGGTGTTTTTCTTGCTTCACTTGATGGAACTATCATCAATATTAGTCTAAAAACAATGAAGGATTCTTTAGGAGTAACACAAAGTAGTATTCAATGGGTCATTATATGCTACCTTCTCACTATGATTGCTTTTACTACAATTGCTGGAGATTTAGGAGATAGATTTTCCAATAAGATTATTTTCCAGATTGGGATGTTCATTTTCTCCATAGCTTCTTTACTCTGTTTTTTTGCGAGCTCTCTTACAATGTTAATTAGTTTTCGAGTCCTTCAAGGGATTGGAGCAACAGGAATGGTTGCTAATGGAATAGCTATTATTACAAGGTTTACAACAGAAGAGAATAGAGGATTAGCAATAGGTCTAAATTCCCTCATTGTAGCAATTGCCATTACACTGGGACCTATACTAGGAGGAGTGTTGACTGAATATTTTGGATGGCCTAGTATTTTCTTAGTCAATGTTCCTGTTGGATTGCTAGGAATGATTTGGGTACAATTTGCAATTCCTGCAACCAAACCCATTCATGAAGAAAGAAGGAAGGCAGATACATTAGGTTCTTTTCTGTTAGCTAGTTTTTTGACCTTGATTGTTTTTGGATTGAGCATATTCGAAAGCGATGTTATTAGTAATGCTAACCGTTGGGCTGCAATTAGTCTTGGAAGCAGTGTTATTCTTTTGATTCTATTTGTTTTTTGGGAGAGAAGAACAAAAACACCTATAGTAGATTTAGCTATGTTTAGAAACAGAAGATTCACAATTGGAATTTTTACTGCCATCTTTGCATATATGGGATTATGTGTGATTATTTACCAGCTTCCCTTCTTTTTGCAGGATATATTGCAATTATCACAAATTGAAACGGGTCTCATTATTCTTGGAACACCAGTTGCAATGGCACTATCTGCAGTTTTTGCAGGTTCTCTTTCAGATAGAATAGATGCAAAATATATAGCTACTGTAGGTGTTACTTGTATGATGATAGCTTTAATCATAGGTGCAGTTTTTGTGACCTTGAACGTTCCAATCTGGTTAATTGTTCTAGTTGCAGTAATCATTGGATTCTCTCTAGGAGCGTTTATTGCTCCGAATAATAATTCTGTGATGTCAGCTGCCCCAAAAGAAAAACTAGGAGTTGCAAATGGGATGTTAAGTTTATCTACCAATTTTGGTTTTAGTTTAGGAACTGCCTTAGCAACATCAGTATTTGTTATCTTCCAAAATTATTTTCAAGGAATTAATGGAGGAGAACTGAGTGATTCCATAAATTATGTTCCTGCTATGAGAGTACTCTTTGGAGTTTTCGCATTAATTATGCTACTTACTACAGTTTTATCCTACTTCAGAGGATCTGAAGATAGGAAAAATAAGAGTTAAATTTTACAGAAATTTGTTACTAATTGTATAGTAGCAAGAATATCATCAATCTGTAAAATACCTGCTGTTGAATGAATGTATCTGCAAGGAACAGATACAACACCTGAGGGAACTCCAGATTTTGTAAGAGCAAATCTTCCTGCATCAGTTCCTCCATACGTTGGCTTTTTGTATTGCCAATTTATATCATCTATTGCTGCTGCTTTCTTAATTCTTTCAAGAATTTTCTTAGGTACAATTAAAGATCGGTCAGCAGCTGTAATAGCAGGACCTTGCCCTAATTCTGTAATTGTTTTTTGAGGACTTACTCCAGGAACATCACTTGCAATTGTATTTTCAATAGCTAATCCTATATTGGGATCAAGTGAATAAGCACCCACTGTAGCTCCTCTTCCGCCTACTTCTTCTTGAACTGCGAAGTTTACTAAGATTGTATTTGGAATTTCCACATCCTTAAGCACCTCAAGAACATGAAGAATGACATTACATGCTGTTCTATCATCAAATGCTTTTCCAAGCAATCGTTTGTCGTTGAGTTGTACACTTTCAACATAAAAAGTACCAACTGATCCAATATCAAGTCTTTTTTCACGTACTTCGTCATAAGAAACGCATCCAATATCCACAAACATATCTAAAGTATCTGGAACTTTTTCTCTTTCATCAGGTTTGGTGATATGAGGAGGAGATGTTCCAAAAACACCTATAATACGCTCTCCATTGGAAGATTGAAATTGAATAAGAGAGCCTAGAATTATACGCTTATCAATTCCTCCCAGAGGAGCTACTGTAATAAAACCATTATTGCTGATGTGAGAGATCATAAATCCCACTTCGTCAACATGAGCATCAAGGAGTATTCTCAGTCCATTTGGATCTGTCCCTTCCTTTACTGCTAGAACATTGCCAAGAGGGTCAATCCAAGCCTTGTCAACATCAAGTTTTTCTAATTTCATCATGATGTAATCAGTTACTTCATCTTCATGACCAGGACATCCGATTAGATTACTTAATTCCATTTGTGTTTTTATAACACTCTCTCTATCAATATTCATTTCAAATCATAAATTATAATTGTTTTATTAAAATTTTCTTACTAGTATTTGTTAAAAACATGATTAATCAGTAATCTTTATTTAATTCATTCAATCTTTTGAGATGAGTAATATGAAAATTGTTGTGTTTATTCAGCAAATAGTTAGTACTCAAGTAAAACTCCAAGGAGTTGATTATTTTGATGCTTCAAAAGTAAGTGAAGATGATCTAGTAATCAATCCATCGGGTAAAAATGCAATAGAAGGTGCATTAAAACTGAAAGATGGATACGGAGCTGAAGTTACTGCTGTTTGTGTTAGAGGATTGAAACCTGAGAAAGCTTTGCGAGAAGCGATAGCTATGGGATGTGATAAAGCAATTGTTGCCAAAGACGATTCTTTCTATACTAATGATCCTCTTCTTCTCGCTAAGATTTATGTAAAAGTTCTGGAGAAAATAGGAGATTATAATCTTATATTCTTAGGAGTTGAAGAGCAGTCTACTAGTTCTTATGCAGTAGCTGCAATGTTAGCTGAAATATTGGACCTACCTAGTGTTCTTTATGCCGAGGAAATAGAAGTAAAAGAAAATGTCTTGAGAGTAGGTCATGTTCTGGAAGGCGGTAGAAAGATTGTTGATATGCCTAAGAAAGGCCTTATCAGCTGTAGTGATAGTCAATATTTTACACCTAGATATACTTCAATGAGAGGTATTCTTACAGCAAAAAGAGCTGAAATTCCAACATTGTCTGCATCTGATCTTGAATTATCTTCAGATATCGTTGGAAAAGCAGCAACATCTTTAATTCAAGTTTCTCTTTCCAACATTGTAATTGAGAAGGAATCATATATTATCAAAGAAGAAGAACCTGAAGAAATGGTCGATAAACTTCTTGCCAAAATGAGAGAGGATGAGGTAAAATTAGGAGTGTGATATGATGAAGAAAATATTAGTTTTTACTCAAATTAGAGACGATAAAATTGAGGAAAATGCTCTTAGCTTGTTAAGCAAGTTGCAAGAAGTATTCAAAGATTCTGAAATCATTGCTACACTCTTTGGTTATCAAATAAAAGAGAAGTGGATACAAGAACTAGGAAAGCATGGAGCGAAAAAAGTTTATGCAATAGATTCCATAGAATTAGAAGTCTATTTGAGTCGACCATATGTTAAAACTATGCTAGAAATAATTAAAGAAACAAAACCAATGCTAGTTGTTGCTGCTGGTATGGTATATGGTGAAGATTTAATTCCAAGATTAGCTGTTCACCATGGTGTTTCTTGTGCCCAACGAGTAGTCAATATCACACTTGATGGTGACGAAATTCTATTCCATACTCCTGTTAGAGATGACCAAGCTATGAATGTTACAAAAATAAAAGGTGATATTAAATTCGTTACTACAAGAACAGGAGCTTTCTTTGTAAATGAAAATCCAACAGGGGGGTCTCCAGAGATATTATCAGTTGATGTTTCTTTCGAACCAAAAGATATGGTAGTAAGCCATGTTGAGATTAAAGAAGCTGAAAAAACTGTCAACCTCAAAGATGCTAAGGTAATCGTTGCTGGCGGCAGAGGAACTGCGAGTAAAGAAGGGTTCCAAATCATTCGTGAGCTAGCAGAATTACTAGGTGGGGAGATAGGTGCAACAAGAGCATGTACAGATGTTCATTGGATAGAAGAAACCTATGAAATTGGACAGACGGGTCAATCAGTTTCACCAGATTTATACATTGGTGCAGGCATAAGTGGAGCACCTCAACATATGAGCGGAATTAAAGCCAAAACAGTTATAGCTATTAACACTGATGAAGGAGCACCAATTTTCAACTATGCAGACTATGGTATTGTTGGGAACATGCATGTTATCCTTCCCATTCTTAAGAAAAAACTAGAAGGATAATCTCTTCTTTTTTCTTTTCTATTTCTGAATAAAACAAGACTTAAATAAATCCACAATTAGTTTATGATTGTGAAGAGGCTATTCATAAATGAGAGAGTAAGGGAGATAGCAAATAATAGAACACCAGTAAAAATTTTTGACACTGCTAAAATTATTCTTCACATAATACCTGATAGTTCAATAAATTCAGATGTTAAACATGACATTGAAGTTGTTACAAGGAATCCTGAGAGACTTAAACCAATCAAATCTATTGGAGTAGAATCGAGTCACACTTATGATGGCTTTGCAACCTATACAACTGATTTAACAGGTGCTGTACGAACATATGTTCATCTTTACAAAAACGGACGAATAGAAGCTGTAGAGTGTAGTTTACTCAAACCAATTGTTGATCGCAAAGAAATACCAAGCGTTGATTTTGAAAAAGCATTAATTGAAGTCATTCCCACATATGTTGATATCTTTCATTTACTGAAAATCAGACCTCCGTTTTTCATGTTTATATCTTTAGCTGGAATAAAAGGCTATACCATGAAATTAAACAAGGAGATTCTAGGAGCAACTCCAATTCCCATAGAAGAAGACGAGATTAAAACAGAAGAGATTTATGTAAAAGAATACTGGTGGTTTGATGATGTTCCCCGACTACTTAGACCAGCTTTTGATGAAATCTGGAATGCTTGTGGTTTGTTCAAATCTTTTAATTTTGATGAAGATGGAAATTGGGGAAATGGCTTGAATATGAAATAATTAGTATTAAAACTCATTTTTTTCAATTTGGAATCGTATTCTTTATTAGTGTCTTTTATGATATTTTGCTAAAATAAATCGGTGATTCTTGTGAAGAAAAAACTCGCATTTGGAGTGTTAATTATTGTGTTTTTGTCACTAATCCTAAAGGCATCTCTAAGTAGTTCTGACTGTGCTGAAGACGAAAGAGATAGATGTAATAGATTTTCTTTAACTTCAAGTAGTCCAATTAAAATTACTCATGATGATAACTTTACTGACTATGGTTTTGAAGGAACTGGTAATGAAACTGATCCTTTTATTATTGAAAGCTTGAGTATTATAACTGCAAGTGAGTATGGTATTTATGTTACTACTATATCAAAGCATTTTGTGATTCGAGAGAACAATATAGACGCAAGAGATATTGGAATTTATATTTTCGACATCGCTGATGGAATCGCAACAGTTAATGATAATATTTGTAATCATAATGAATATGGGATTCAAATAGAAGAATCTTCTGATGTTATCCTCTCAAATAACGTTTGCAATAGTAATGTGGCAGGTATCCATGTTTTAAAATCACCTAGAGCTAATCTTTCTTTAAACACCTGTAATGATAATGAATTTCATGGTATTTATCTTTTTAATAGTCAAGATTGTATGTTAGTCAATAATTCCTGTAGTTCGAATACTCTTAGTGGACTGGTTTTGTATGCTTCAACTAGTAACGATATCATAAACAGCACATTTGCAGACAATCTTCTAGGAATTTATCTGGAAACCTCTTGGAAAAGTCACTTCATCAATAATACAATCGAAAATAACAATCAATTTGGGATTCAGATATACAATTCTGATCAATGTACCATAGTAAGAAATGTTTTTTCTAAAAACAATTTTTATGGAGTGAAACTAGATCTTGGTTCTGATGACTGTGTAGTTCACCATAATTCCTTCTATAACAATAACTTAGATGGAACATCTCAAGCAAGTGATGAAGGAATGAATAATGCTTTTTACGACGATGTATCAAGTGAAGGGAATTGGTGGTCAAGTTGGTCTGGGAGTTCGTATTATTCAATAGATGGAAGTGCTGGAAGCATAGATCCTTTTCCATTAGGAGAACCAGTTGTACCGGTTTCTGAATTCCCTTTGAGAACAATTATATTAGGTATACTATTCTTCTGCTTTACCATGTTATTAATTCCTATAAGATCGAGACAAAATAAGAGAAGAATCACATTTTACGAATAAAAAAATGAAAATTGTTCTCTTCCTTTTATATCGAAAAACATGGTTCTAGAATAGCATATCCTTTAATGATATCTAATGATAATTGAGTCTATTAGAGCAAAATCCCTCATTCGTTCAAGTGGACAGAGTCCTGCTCATGTTCACCTCAATCCCTATCAGGGATGTTATCACGAT
>JAEOTK010000017.1 GCA_016839875.1 Candidatus Heimdallarchaeota archaeon | reverse complement strand
TATTTTGAATATAAAACAGTAAAAAGAGGGTTGAAAGATAGCTTAATCTTCAAGAACTATATTACTAGTAATTCCATTGTAAATAAAGCCTATTCGTGGAGCTGATCCAGTGCTTTCGATAGTTCCTGATATTGATATCAAATCTGGTGATAGCAATAATGAAACAGAAACTGATACTTCTGTTTTCTCAACTAAAGTTGCTTTCAGTGAATATGTAATATTAGTCGAAGTAACTTCAATAATATACTCCTCATTATGAATGCTTGTAGGAAGAGACAGCATCACATACTCTGTCACTTCTAGAGCTCCTTGATCAATCTGGTTTTCACCATAAATCTTCAGATTATGTATAACTTCTGCAATGTTTTGGAGAATGTTTTCTAAATTCGTTTCCGTTGCTCTATCATCCATAGTATTATTAATTGCAATCATTGTAACTGAAATCCCTCCAATCGCAAGGGTTCCGACCAACAGAATTGAAAGATACATCATATATTCGCTTGGCATTTTAATCTCCTACATAAATGAAATACTGATATCAATATTAATTAAATTTACATTAACTACATGAGATAAATATCCTGGATTTACTGGATAATAAAACGGATATTCATACTGATAATACCCAAACTGATCCAGAAGTCTAATCTCACCAAAAACATCATTAGTAAAACTGTATGATCCTAAATCTTCTATTGTTGTGCCTAGATATTTAACTTGTAGAGCTATACTCTTCTGTGTTGAACTAATCATTGATGATTCGTTAGCTATCAAATTTACATGGATAATATCTTGATTGTAAATCTCGGTATTTCCACTTTGAACATAATTAGTATCAATACAATATCTGTAGTATAAAGCAACATCAAGGTAAGAGGATTCAAATGTTGTTCTTGAACTGTTTAAAACTGATATTTCATTATAGATTGTACTGCTACCATTTATGAAAAGATAGTCTTGAGTTTCTGGACCCAACAGATATCTATGTTCTCCTTGATCATAATCTGCAACTGCGGTTCCTCTATGAATTAACCTGGTTACATTATCTTGAAGTACCAGACTATTTATTGTTCCACCGACATCTTTCATAATAAAAAATACTAACCAGCTCGAATCAAGGAATAGTTGTCCTCCTTCTTGATTGAAATAGAAGTTCTTACTGCTAGGGGGAGGATTGTTAATTAAATCTTGAATTGTTGAATCTAGAGACACGAAATATAGATTATTACTGTTATTATAGCTTTTATCTTTGAATTTACTTATACTCGGCATCATGTAGACCAAAGAAATGCCGATTGCAGCCATTGTAAGAACGGTCATTAACATAACTGCAACTACTGGAGATATAGCTCTACGATTCATTTTGAATTTCATGTATGCTTCTATTATAACATGCATAAATTAAAGTTTATCGGAAATCCTCTAAGTATTTTGACATAATTTTCTTCACATGTAATGCAAGATAAAAAACATCCTTGTTTTTATTAGCTTTAAAAGCACCTTAATTTCGAAAGTCATTTTGTCGGAATTTATTCAATGCTAGAGGCCCTTGCAATAGAAACAATTGGTGTTATAAAAGCTTAAATATCGTTTTCTTTTTTCTATTACTAGCATCTCTGAATGAAGTTTTCAAACTACTTCAAATGGATGTTATTCAACCTCTTAAGATGTTGAATTCTTCGGGGTTTAATAAGTAAATTACTTATCACTAAATAAGGGATATAATTGACTACAATCGATCTTTCAAAAAATGCTCAAACCGTTCTGGAAAAAAGATATCTCCTTCGAGATGAAAATAACGACTTAAAAGAATCTATTGATGAGCTCTTCCAACGAGTAGCAAACACTATTGGTGATACAGAAGAAGAGAAAAGCAAATTTCTTGAATTAATGATTACATTACGTTTTCTTCCAAACTCACCTACTTTAATGAACGCAGGTACAAAGCTAGGGCAACTCAGTGCGTGTTTCGTACTTCCGGTAGAAGATGATATGGCTTCAATTTTTGAAGCTGTTAAAATTGCTTCTTTGATCCATCAAGCTGGTGGGGGAACCGGATTCGCATACAGTAGAATTCGACCTAAAAATGATGTTGTCAAAACAACTGGAGGTATTGCTTCTGGTCCTATTTCCTTCATGGAAGTGTTCAATGCTGCAACAAATACAATAAAGCAAGGAGGAAGAAGAAGAGGAGCAAACATGGGGATTTTAAGAGTAGATCATCCAGATATTATGGAATTTATTACTTGCAAAGAAGATCAAGCAAAGCTTACAAATTTCAACATTTCTGTTGCTGTAACTGAGCAATTTATGAAAGCAGCAGAAAAGAATGAAGATTATGATTTAATTAATCCAAGAAATAACAAAATAGCTGGGAAATTGAATGCAGCTGAAGTCTTCAATAAAATAGTTGAGTTATCATGGAAAAATGGTGAACCTGGAATTGTTTTCATAGACAGAATCAACAAAGATAATCCAACCCCTGATATAGGGGAAATTGAAAGCACTAATCCCTGTCTAATAGGAGAAACATGGGTAACTACAGAAAAAGGACCTAAAATGATCCATGATCTAACTGGTCAAAAAGTAAAACTCCTATACAATGGTAATTATCTAACAACCTCTGAGAAAGGATTTTTTTCTACTGGTTATAAAGATGTATTTGAAATCACCACAAATAGAGGTTACTCCATTCAAGCAACTTCTAATCATCTAGTTAAGGTAGCAAAGAAAGTATCTCGACAAAGTATAGAAACTGAATGGAAACCTGTTATTGAACTTAACTCAGAAGATAAGCTAGTTTTAAGTGACAATCGTAACTCCCAATGGAAGGGTGGCGAAGGTTCCTATGCAGATGGATACCTCCTAGGTATGCTCTTGGGTGATGGTGTCATAATGGAAAGAAATGCTATGATTATGGTTTGGGGAGAAACCCAAGGACCTCAATCCATTAGAGAAGAAGTCGAAAAACATGCATTCGAGCTTTCACATCGTTCTGATTTCAAAGGATTTTTTGCAGTTAAAGACAGTGAAGAGCAAAGATTGAAACTTGCAGCACTTCATGAATTAGCAGAAGAATATGGTATGTCTAAAGGTTCGAAATTACTGACTCCACTTGTTGAAACAACAAGTTATCAATTTCATATT
>JAEOTK010000107.1 GCA_016839875.1 Candidatus Heimdallarchaeota archaeon | reverse complement strand
TGAAAGAATTAAGGATCATCATAAGGATCTATAACACGTTCTGGAATTACAATTTTCTTCCCAACAGCTGTAAATATTGGAAGAGCTATTATTCTTAAATTATCTGCAATCAGCTTTTGCTCTTCTTCAACTTTAGAATTATATTCTTCCTCTGTAATGAGTTCTTCTTTCCTGATATTGAACCATTCATTGACAATATTATTTTCTAACTCCTCTTTATCCCAAATTCTTGAATTAATGTAATTCTTTGTCTCTAAACCAGCAGAAGAAAAGATCGACTGCAAAGACCTTCCTAAACTGGGATTTCCACCATGTTGTTCGATAACTTTTCTGTGATATTCACCTAGACCTAGATTTGGATGTTCAATCCACCCTCCATAGTCAGGTTCTGCTAGAGCAACAATGTAACCATCTGTTTTACATACTCTAATCATTTCCATTAAAGAAGCAAAAGGTTTAGGTTTCCAGAGGAAGAAATAATGACAAAATACTATATCAAATGAATCATCTCTCATTGTTAGTTTATCTTCACTAGATCTAAAAAACTCAACACCTTTGACATTATCAGAAGCTTCAGCAACCATCATGTGATCTGAATCTATTGCGGTAATTTGGGCATCAGAAAATTCTCTAAGTTCTTGACTAACAAGCCCAATTCTAGAACCAATTTCCAAAACTCGTTTTGCTTTTCTCAAATTTATTGATTCATAAAGTTGTTTTCTGAAAGGTCGTGCATAATTTACTTCTCTTATAAACTCTTCATAGTAGTGCGGACATTCATCGAGACAAAAACCTTCACTCATAATATAACACCAGAATTATCTTTGATTTTACATGAAATAAGAAATACATAAGCCTTTTTGTGAGACTATTTAATGTGAATCACAAAACTATAAAAATTCGAATAAAGAAAAACGATAAAGTGAGAATTATGATTAAGAAACATTTCTCTGATGTTGAAGAATTGGATGTACAAGATTACGGATCAACTGGTACAACTATTAGGTGGTTAATTACAAAAGAAAAAGATAAAGCACCAAGATTCAGTTTAAGAAGGTTTGAACTCCAACCTAGGGGGGAGATTGGTATTCATAATCACCCTCAGGAACATGAAATTTACATCTTAGCAGGAAAAGGTGAGGTATATACTCATTTTGAGAATGTTGAGATTGAAGTTGATGATGTTTTATACGTTCCGCCAGATGAACCTCATGGATACAGAAATGTAGGAAATGAAAATCTTGTATTTCTTTGTGTAATTCCTTATCTGGAATAGATGTATTAAAGCAGCAGAAGTTTATTCAACCAGTGTCCTAATTCTGTGTGACAATTAGGGCAAGTTGATCTTTGCTTCAACCATGAAATGATGTGATTTTTATGGACATATACTCCACAACATGGGGTGTTAACTACTTCTTCTTTTTCAGAAGGTTTCAGATCTAAATAGCAGATGATACATCGTGGTCGAGGTACACCACATTTATCACAAATCTCTTCAGTTGGATCAAAAGGATCTTCACAGTTATAACATCTTAACAATTCTACTTCAGCATCCTCAATTCCTGAAACCAAAGCTTTGAGAGAATCGTGCAATAATAAAGATAAATCTAGTAGTTTGATAACTGCAGTATCACTATACACAACAGCTTCTAAGTAATCATTTCGAAGGTAAAAATAATCAAGATAAGCTCTTAAACCAAGGAAGTAATCATTTATTATTTCTTGTTCTAGGACTTCTTTCCAAAGAGGAGGTGTTGAGGAAAAAAGATAGTAAACATTACTTAGAATTGGAATGTTGAATTCATTTTTGTTTGATAATGTTCTGTTATCTCTACGAAGGACGTCTAAAAAGGAAGGAAATTGTTTATTCAATGTCCCAAATACCTTCAGAGAGTTTGTACTGAACTGAATTACCTTGATTTTAGAGAAAATAGAGTATTTATGTTTTTGAGGAACTATAATGCTAAACCCATTTGATGCCCTTTCTATATTCTGCTCACTAATATTCAAACTACTGATCAAACTTGCTATATTAGTAGTTGGTTGATAAGATGATACTACAGTTCGAGTTGGAACTGAATATGCAGGTCTTCTTTTTATTTTCTTTGCTTTTCTACGTTTAATTATAGAATAAATTATGATTCCAATAAACAATGGACCAGCAACTTGAGATAGTATAGATAGTATAGTTGAATAATCTACCATTTAAAACACTCCTCCAACATATAACATCACTATCGAGTATAAAATAATAACCAAATATCTTAAGAAAATTCTTCCTTCTCTTTCTCTTAGATCTTTGGAGTTATTCCTCTTCAACTGCTTTCTCTACTTCCTGGATTTTTTGTTCACTAGAGACAATATTTTCTGCATTACAATGAGGACAAATATAGATTAAAAATTCCCCATCTGTCTTTTTCTCTGCTTCTTCTAGTTCCTTTCCACAGATATCACAGAAATCTTTTTGAGGAAAACTTGGTAAATCAACTAGAATCTCCTTTTCTTTCCTCCACTCATGCCAGTTGGCATAAACATATAGTGAACACCAGATCACAAATAGTCCTGCAATTATGGCAGCAAGAATGACAATCCAGAAAATATCAATTACGAAACCTATTACAAATCCTGCTCCAAAGAGGATTACGAAGGCTAAGCACATCCATAAAAAGTCGTCCATTTCCATATTGTCAAAGAATTCGATGATAGACATCAAATATAGTTTTAGAAAACTTATATTTAATTATTGCTTTTTTCGAATCATTCCCACCAATGTTTATAAATTTCTTAAATTATGAGCAAATATGACTACCTATGGTGTTCAGATAGAACCTCAATTTGGTTTTGATTTTAAGCAGATAAAAGAAATGGTTCAATTCGCGGAGAAGAATAAATTTTCACATGCATGGTTTTCAGACCATTTTATGATGACAGCGGATTCAACTGATGTTCTGGCTTATGAATGTTTTACTTCAATGATGGCAGCTGTCTCTTACACAGAAAATCTTCGAATTGGTTCTCTTGTTTTCTGTAATAACTATAGACACCCATCAGTTTTAGCAAAACAAATCGCTTCGCTAGACCATTATTCAGAAGGTAGAATCGAATTTGGTTATGGAGCTGGCTGGAAAGAAGTTGAATATAAACAATATGGAATTGAATTCCCTTCAACAGGTGACAGACTTAAACAAATGGTTGAAGGAATCAAGGTTATTAGAAATCTATGGACTCAAAAAAGAGCTAACTTCAAAGGAGATTTCTATGAACTTAACGATGCAGTATCTTTCCCTAAATCCTTGCAACAACCTCATCCTCCTATTTGGGTTGGAACAATGTATGCAAGACCTAAGATGTTGAATATTGCAGCTGAATTTGCAGATGGGATAAATCTTGCATGGGCCTATACAGAAGAAGTCTTTGCAGAGAAAATGCAAGAGCTTGATGAGTTATGTGAAAAATATGATAGAAAACCTGATTCTCTTAGAAGATCCTACGGTATTTGGACCAGGATATATGAATCTGAAGAAGAAAAGTTGAGAGTATGGAAAGAAGTTGCGGAAAAAAGAGGTTTCAGCTTAGATGAAATAGAAAAACGTTATCAAGGTTCTATGCATGGAACCATTGAAGAAATCATTGAATGGCTGAGAGTTTATACTAAACTTGGAGTTGAACAGTTCATCTTCATGTTTCCACAAAATAAAGAGATAGAACAAATGAAGATAATGTCTGAAGAGATTATTCCTAAGATTTAGATCTTCTTCTTTTTCAATGTTTATACATTATTTCTGAATTTAATGGCATAATAGATATTGAATAGATTCTTTTTCGAGT
This sequence comes from Candidatus Heimdallarchaeota archaeon, assembly GCA_016839875.1. The sequence goes on along the minus strand of JAEOTK010000107.1, from coordinate 9,077 downwards.
ATCCATCAGAAGTATATTGATAAACTAACTAAATTGTTTACTCCAAAAATCTCTATTCAGGTATTTCAATCATCGCTTTGATTTCCCATTCTTCAGGTGTTGTTAATCCTGATCCTGTACCAAAAACAATAATACTCTCTTCTTCTGATATATGTCCTTCTGATAATAAAGGATCAAGAGCAGCAACAGTTGCAGCAGCTTCTGGTGACACCATGATTCCTTCTTCTTTAGCTACTTGTGCCATAGAGATCTTGATTGTTAGATCATCCACTTCAATCGCAGTTCCACCAGAGTCTCTAATAGTTCTTAAAATTAGATAATCAGCAACCGCAGCAGGAACTCTTAAACCCGCAGCAATTGTTTCGGCGTTTTCCCAAAATTCAGCAGATTCTTTTCCTTCATGAAATGCTTTAACTATTGGAGCGCAACCTGTTGATTGAACTGTAATCATTCTTGGTCTCTCTTCTCCTATTAATCCAAGTCTTTCCATCTCATCAAAAGCTTTCCACATACCAATAATTCCAGTTCCACCACCTGTAGGATAGATGATTACATCTGGTAATGTCCAGTTCATTTGTTCAGCTATCTCTAATCCCATGGTTTTCTTTCCTTCAGCTCGATACGGTTCTTTCAATGTAGAAACATCGAAATATCCATGTTTTTCAGCTGCTTCTCTAGCTTGTTTTCCTGCATCTGTAATCAGACCATCAACAAGAAGAAAATCTGCACCAAAGGCATTTATTTCATTAATGATCAAAGGAGGAGTGTCTTTAGGCATATAAACATGAGCTTGTGTTTTTGTTCTTGCACAATAAGCAGCTAAAGCAGCACCTGCGTTACCAGCTGTTGGTATAACAAAATCTTTAGCTCCTAATTCTATTGCTTTTGATACTGCAGCACATAATCCTCTTGATTTAAAAGAACCTGTAGGATTTTCTCCCTCATTTTTCATCATCAAATTATCTAGTCCAAGTTTTTTGCCTAGATTATCTAACCTCAGAAGCGGTGTCCATCCTTCCCCTAAAGAGAATCTAAATTCCTCTTCGAACACAGGCATGATTTCATGTAATCTCCAGATATTGAACTCTCTGTCTGTAAAAGAATCTTTTGAGATTGTCTCTTTCGCTTGTTCTAAATCATATCTTGCAAATAATACTTTTCCACAAGAACACAATTTTTGAAGTTCTGTATGATCGTAATTTTTCCCACACTTTGAACATTCGAGATATATTAGATGTGAAGGTTTGCTTCCAGAAGAACTCATTGAGTTTCTTAAAACGAAATCATGTAAAAGGATTTTGCTTTCTTCATTATTTGCAAACAAGTGATTTTTCAAAAATATATTCAGCCATTTGATCAGCTTCTTTCTGAATCTCACTTTGAACAGCTTCTTTTCCAATTTTCCCTTCGTAATCTTCGAATTTCTGATTGAATCTTTTAATGAAATCGATAAGTTTTGTTCTTGCATTGAAGCTATCTCTATCACTAGCTAGAATACCACAGAATTTTCCATAACTTTCTACTAGTAATTTTTTACCTTCAAAATCAATTCCTCTTAAACCTGAACCAAATACTTCAGATGACATTGTTCTTATTGCAGATAGAAGACCTGAAACTAGAATCTGATCAAGAGGTTTCTCTTCGTCAAATCGTCTCGAATAGACTATTGTTCCTTCAGATGTGAAAACATTGATGAAATATATCCTTGGGATACATTCTGTCTTTTTGAAGTAAGATTTTCTTGAAAGATGATTTATTATATCTGTTATTTCAGTTATTATTTCTATAGGATTTCCAAGCTCATTATTTCTGATTTTTCTTATACTTTCATCACATTTGATTGTAAGATATCCATTATTAGTTTCCACAGCTAAAACTCTTGCTTGATTGAACAAGAATTCTGCATCAACAAATTCATTCAATGCTACTAGAATCTGTCCACTTATGAATATAACATCTGCTAAGATTTGCAGATCTTGCTCCTGGCAAATTGAGATTACATTTGCTAAGTATTTTTCTGATTTTGAAAGATCATTTTCTGATTGAGAAATTCTGAAACGATGTAGATAAGTTTGAGCTAAATATAATTGTGATAATAGGGCATACTGGAACTCACTTATCATTGCAATAGAGTAGCATTTTTCCAAGGAATCTATAGCTGAGGAAAGATCATAGATATCAAGATAAACTCTTCCCATTAGGAAATAATAAGCTGCTGTCCATCTTTGATTCTTAGTTTGTTCACTGAGATGTCCTCCCTTCTCTAAATATTTGATTCCTTCACTGAAATTTCCTTTACCTGCAAGTTTAGTAAGTGCGTATCCATAAAGAAGATTTGCAATAGGAGATTGATTGTTCGTCAAAGCATTTGCTTTTTCGAGATATTCAATAGCTGATTTATAATCCTCCTTCTTAATCAGAACCTCACCCATATTGATGTAGAGAGAAGGTTTAGAGTTGGAAATTTCTGGATCTTTTAATCCCTCTTGACATAGCTCTAGTGCTCTATCAAGATTACCTCTAGTATGCTCTAAGTCTGCAAGGTTAGCGATTAAAGACGCAATATATTCTTTGTTTCCTATTCTTTCAGCTATATCAATCGCTTTTTCATAATATTCGAATGCGTCTTCGAGGAGCCCTCTATATCTGTAAAAACCACCTAACATAGTATAACAATCAAGTCGTTTTGTATCCATGTTAAGAGCTTCAGAAAGTTCCTTGTAAATCTCTAACCATCCAGCATATTCAGCATCACCTGTTCTGAATTCTCTGTAAGCCAAATCACTGACAACATGCATTGTTAGTAGAGGGTATTCTTGAATAAACACAGTGTCGAAAAGCATATCCTTGAACTGATTAGCATATTTCTGTACTGAAACATTATCATAATTTGATTTTGCAATCTCAATAGACATTATAGCAGAAAAAGCTTTGTGAACCATGGGATTGGTCTTCTTCAAATCTGCTAACATTACCAAAGAACTCGCAAGTAAAGCAGATACTGTTGATTTATCTCCAACGAATTTAGCTGATTTGAATCGATAATATACTGTTTCAAAATCATTTTCTGGTATTGGAAAAGTTAAAACTTTCTTATATTGAGAAAGAAGAAAATAACCAATCATAGCGATTTGATTATACATGGCTCTTCTGTTTTCTTGTGTCCTAGATGAGCTTGCCAAGTCATCAGAAGCATTTACAATGGATTGAAAAAAAGTTGACCCTTGAAGTTCATAGCTTTTGAAAACTGGAAAGAAATTCTCATAGTCTTCTTGAATAAATTGCTGATATCTTGCAAACTCATTCGGAAGATCGAATTCTTCAGCTATCAATATAACCCCATCATGAATTTGTCTTGATTCTTACTTAAAGATTTTTTTTGTACTAGCAAAAGAAAATTTAGGTATTTCTTAGTTTTTTGTTTTCTTTTGAAATATCTTTTCTAAGTTCTTTCCAATACCGATAAATCCCTTTTTTATGAAGTAATTCTCTGAAATAAGTGATGGAGTAATCATCAACAAAAAATGAATGATAAAATTCTTCATCCACAGGATGTTCATCATGTAACTCTCTCCTCCTAGCTTCTAACAGAAAAGGTTTTTGATCTCTTAACATACTGAAGGTTGGAAGTTTTTTTCCTAAGTTTTCCTGCAGTTTTTTCTCCCATTCTGTACTTCTAAGAAAATGGTGATCAATGTATACTTCATCAATTTCATCAACAATTTTTGAAAGATTGCTAAAAGAATCTTTAGTATAATCCATCGATTTGGAAATGTAAAATGGTATACCATCAACTACTACTCTGTTTGGTGAATTTGAGGTAATAAAATCAGTAGCTTCTTTTGAAGAAGGACCACAAACATCTGAAGTAAATATATATCTTTCATCTTTTTCTTCTATCATTACTTCAACAACATATACATCAGAATCTTGAACTCCATGAGAAACAGCTGGTGAAAAAATAATGTTAGTACTACCAATTTCAAAGCTGTTGTTATCTGCTTTTGAAATGTTCAACTTCTTGTTTTTCCAAATTTGATTTGCCCTTTTTTTCTGGTTATAATTGATATTATTCTCATGATCTTTTGCTAGTATTACCACCTCTTGATTATAGATAGAACTAAATATCCTTGAGTTTGAGAACTCATATTTTCTTGGTGAGTTCAATGTAAAATGATCACCATGATAATGAGTCTGAATTATAACATCAGCTATTCTACTGACTTCCATAATAGTTTGTCTAGATACCCAAGAAGATGCAATTTCGAGAGGATGTGGTTTCAGTCCAAATCTTTTAGGTCCCAATGATACGCTTGGATCGATTAATATGTTTACTGAGGAAGTCATAACTAAATGACATAACGATCTTGTCCCCAATGATTCACAAGCAATTGGGAAGATTTTCATCTATAGAAATAAATCATCAAGATATAAAATCCTTGCTAAAAATAAGTTGCAATATCCAGTTACTTTTTTAAATAGAAAATATAATCACTATATGAGTATCATGAGTAATGAGTTAAAGGAGATACCAGTTTTTGCAAAAAAATTCATTTCTGAATTTATTCATATTAAAGAAATTGACAGCATCCTTCTGGAAAACTTAGAATTTCAAGAACAAGAAGGAATAAAGATTCTTATATTACCAATCGTTGATCAAGTACCTGAAAATAAAAGAGGAATCGCACGGATTTTTATATCTAATTCAAGTGATATTCCACTTGATTTATCAGTCTATTATAGTGTAACTGGATGGTTCAGTGATCTTAATAAGCTAGACAATATAAAATATGTTAATACAATCAAAATTTATCCTTCTGAGGTTTTTGTAAGAGATATAGTTTTCAAGAGTTCTGTAAAGCAAGGAAAGAATTATTTCCAACTCATTGTAAGCAAAAAGAAAGCAAGGGTACCAAAAGAATTTATTGCAACTCATATGGAATATTCTCAAATTCGTGAAATACTTGAAGATGTTCAAATTGAAAGAAGTAATTACTTGGGTATGTCTTCCAAAGCCTATGTAGATCCAAGATCACTGAATTATTGGCTTTATTACTCTATTTTTGGTCCAAATGTATATCGCAAAGATGGTATTATTTTTCTACTGTTAAAGATACTCGGGATTCTTGCCGGAGGTACTTTTATCGCATTATCATTCTTGTTATCACACATATTTGCTCGTGAGTACATTTTACCAGCAGCTAGTATAGTGATCATAATTTCTCTTCTAAGTCTTTTTACTAATGCAGATAGAAAGAAAATCAAATTGATTAGAGAATTAGGTCTTTCAGAGCAAAAAAAGAAAGTCAAGCTTGATATAATCATTGAGACGACTAAAGAAGGGTTAACTAAATTCTGTCTAAATGATATTAATTTCGGATATAACAAAGATACTAATGTTATTAGCTGGAAACCTGGGGCAAATAAGTTGTATGAGAAATTAATAACTACAATAAGTGATACACTGAACATTCCAACAAATCTTGAACCAACAGGAGAAATAGTAGTTTCTGCTATTCCACAAGTTACTCCTCAAGTTAAGGAAACTCGAGCTGTAGAAGCAGTAGATACTGACACAGGAGAGGATTTTGGAATTGATCTTGACGATGAAGATGGAATCGCTTTTGATAAAGGAGTAATAGAATCAGTTAGTGAAGATGCTCAAGCAGTATCGATGGAAATAGACGGAGTTCAAATGGATATTGATGTAGTAGAATCAACAACATCAGTTACACCAGATATCGAATCAATCAGAACAGAACCTGAAATAAAACAACATATTGAACCAATGGTTACAGATTCAGCTGTAGAACCAGAAGTAGATAAAATCGAATCAAGTACTTCCGTAGAACCAAAAATTCAACCAATCGAAACAAAAAGTGAAGGAGTATTATCAGACACTAGAGGTTTAGTTACACCTGGTAAGAAAATAGATGTTGATACAATTCCTGCTCCAAAGAAACTGCCTGTAAAACCTAAAAAAGATACGTCAAAAGGTTCAGTCAGAGAAATGAATGAAGAAGAAAAGTAATAAATGCCTTTCTTTAAGTTTTCTTGATTAGTGGATAAAATGATTAGCGATAAGTATCCAGTTGAAGTTGAAAAAGATACATTTTTTAATTTCGCTTTCCTTATTATCGGAGGTTTTGGAATTATTTTATACTATGCAAGTGAGATGTTAAACAGAGTTATCTTCTATAATCCTGAAGCGGAATTCATCATGCCCACTAGAACTTGGAGTATGATTGATTCTGGAATCTATATGCTTGCGTTGTTTATTTTAGCTATTCAATTAGCTATATGGAGAGGAGTTTTTCAATCCTATGAATATAAGAAGAAATGTAGAAATGCTTTTGTGGGAATTATTGGAGCTGCTCTCTTTACAGGATTGTTTGAAGTCTTGTTGCAACTTATGCCCGATGAACAGAGACTTCAAAGTGATTATTCTGTTCCCTTTATGCTTATGATACTCTTCCACCTTTATGGAATATTACAATTAAAACTTATCATTCTGCGAATAGGGAGAATGAGGAGAATCGATTCAGGTAAAGCAGTTTTTTATGTCTTATTTGCTACAAATCCTGCTATAAGATACCTTGCTTCATTTATAATTCTCTTTGCGGCTCCAGCATTCTTCATAAATCCATATCTCTATATGTACTATGCTGAATTAATTATGGTATATATTACAGGAGTTATTGCTATAGGATTTTTTGTATTCATTCTTTTAGATGCAAGGAAGATAAAATTAGCTCAAATGATGGATACATTAGAGAAACAAAAAGAAAAAGAAACGGAAGTTCATACAGCATGAACTCTACTTTATTTTTTAATAAAAGACTTAACCAAGAAATATATTACAATAACTCCAACACCAACGCCTATAATAATAAAAAGAGCTTTTAATTGCTCTGTAGGATCAGAAAAATCAGTATTGTAATTTTCTGTTCTATGATTAATTGCATCATCAATTGCGGTTTCAAATGTGTTGTAACTTGTATAACCAACGATTACTGCAACAATTCTACCAAAATCATCGAGAACAACTGAAGTTGGAACTCCACTTACATGAAAGTAATTTTCAGAGCTGTCTGTGGAATACCCTAGAATCCAAGAATCAGGAATAGTATGATTGTTTTTAAAATCAATTAGAGTCTGATTAGTACTTTCTTTATCGGCATCTAATTCAAAAATAGTAACATTGTAATCATTATCTATATCCTTGAGAATATCAATTTCATTAATGCAATTACCACAACCTGGCAAGAAGAAAACGACAATCCTCACACCTTCATAATCGTCTACATCATCCATATTCATTTCTATATTCCAGAAAGTGATGCTTGTTCCTCCTTTAGCCGGACTAATTACTAGATAGAATGACATTAACAACATGACTATCAGGATGTATCTGAGAGAACTCTTCTTAGTGAGTTTCAATTCTTCCTTTCACCTTTATTAGTTACTTATTGCAGTGTAATTAATAATTTTGCTTTTTTCTACTAGCGTTACTTTGTCACAAATTACTGATTTTTGAATAAATGAATCATTACCAATTATAGAATCTTCCCAAATAACACTATGGTCAATGATAGTATTTTGGTCAACTTTTACGTTATCGTGAATAACTGTGAATGGACCTATGGTAGAATTAGCTTCTATAGTAACGTTGTTACCGAGTACTACAGGGGGGATGATTCTAGCAGTTTCAGCTATCTGACAGTTTTCACCCAACCACTTTCCATTGTGTTTATTTCCTGGAGGAACAAAACCATCAACAAATCCTCTAAGTACATCGAAATTTGCCCAGAGATAACTTCTGATATTTCCTGCATCCATCCAGTAATATTCATCAACAAAACCATTTAGTTTGAATCTTTCCTGCAGAAGATAGGGGAAGAGATCTTGACCAAAATCATCAATATCCTTAAAGCTATCTAATATCTCTAATGCTTTATGTTTGAAAACATATACCCCAGTATTAACAAGATTGTGATGAAATTCTGAAACTTGTCTATATGCAAAAGCTAAGGTTGTAAATAACATTTCTTCAGGACGAGGTTTTTCAAGAAAAATTTCTATATTCTGTTTTTCATCAAGTAAAATAACACCAAATTTTTTTGTTGGAAAATCGATATTCTTCAAACTAATTGTTGCATATGCATCAGTGGAATAGAAGAAATCAATCATTTTCTTCAAATCCATATTGGTGATTATATCAGCCATGGATACGACGAAATCTCCTTCAATATACTTTGAGAGTTGCCTTACAGCATCAGCTGTTCCAACAGGATCAATTTCAGGTGTATGAATCTCTAAATCATGAAATTTGGGATTATTTTCAAGATAATTTCTGATTTGATCTCCAAGATATTTTACTGCAAAAATAATCTTCTTTATACCTGCTTTTCTTACCTGGTCTATGGCAAAATCTAGCATGGGTGTGATTGCAACTGGAACTAAAGGTTTAGGTTTATGACTAGTTAATGGTTGTAGTCGTGTTCCTTTACCACCAGCTAAAATTAGAGCACAATCGATCTTTGCCATTGCAATCAGCTTTTGATTTTGTAGAAAACTGAACTACTTAACTTTTATCTTTCACTTACTTCTTTTCTCTAACCATCCCACTTTGCAATTTTCAATTCCTTTCAAATCGAATTCTGGGACAAGAGGTTTGATATCTATAAGAGGGGTGTTATTTAGAATATCAATTCCTTTCACTAGGAGTTTACATCCCTCAATCTTGATTAACTGAACAACAGATAATCCTATATGATTGGGACGATTGAAGTGTCTAATAGCGAATATACCTTTAGGTTCATCATCTAAAAACGGTTTAACAATTAGATTTTCTTCTTCTGCGCGATCGAAGTAATAAAGCAGTATTATATGAGAAAAACCATCTAAATCCTTTAACCCAGTTTTGTATTCTGAGTTTACACAAACTGTCCCAAAAGCATCAGAAAAGCCAGGTTGGATAGGACCATCTCCAAACTCCTCAAATGGAGTTTCTATGAAACCAATTGGTTTTATGACAAATTCCATATAGAATGTTTACTTAACGTATTTATCATTGT
>JAEOTK010000106.1 GCA_016839875.1 Candidatus Heimdallarchaeota archaeon | reverse complement strand
TTTCTTTAGCGAGTTTTTCCAGTTTTTTGTTTTTGCTGATCATTTTTTACACCTTTATTCTCATGCTTTGAGAATACATTTGCAAACAATGTATTTAAAGTTTTCGAATTATGAAAATTTTACCGCTAAAATGTGGCATTGATAAATTATTTTGATGAAAACATTAATATAATGGTGTGAAAATAATATTACTAAGAAACAAAATATGTGGAAATAATGAGCTCACAGGATTTTATTCAGAAGCATCCTAAAGCGATTAAAATAATAGAGGATGAGAAATTATATTTTACTTTATTAGAAGATCCAACTATAGAACCAATAATTGTTATTCTTAGGGAAGGACCGATGACCCTTGAAGAACTTTCTGAGAAATATAATGAGTATACAGAGAACAAAATATTTGGTGACGCTAAAAACCTAAAAGCTCCCTCAACAAAAAAAGAGCTCAAAATTTTACTTGAAGAGATTTGCTATCCTGAAGAAAAGCAAGAAGTTCTAATGAACAAAGAAGAACTTACTTCAACTGACATGAAGAAAATCAAGAACCAATATATTGAATGTAAACTCCCTCAAGATAAGAAGTCAGAAACAACTGTTTATCGCTATGTAAAGAAATTAGAGGAAGTTGATATTGTTATTCAAGTTGGTAGAAGAATTGATCCTGAAGGTCGTACTACAAAAGCACTTTATGGTCGAACCGCAAAGATATTTATTCCTGCAGCTGTTTCCACCGAATATTGGAGAACTCCAACAGCTAAGAATATCATCAATGCAACAGCAAATATCCTGAGTTTGATTTTAGGAGTTAAACAAAAAGAAACATCAATTAAATGCTTAAAAGATCTCATGATAAAACTTGACCTAGCATCTAGTGTTGAAGTCGTAAAGATGTTAGACAAATACAACGAAGAAGTAACTGAAATAACAAAAGATCTAGGTTTCAAAGAAATGGATAAAGTACATTCCTGGCTTGGTACTCTCTTACTAGTGCTTAATTCTGCTGATTTTGTTGATAAGATCAAAGATTGTTACGAACTTTGATTTTTCTATTCTTTTCTATAATTCATCTAACCCATAAGCTTGTTCCATTAGTTCTACTGTTCTTGAGATAAATCGAGTGGCAGGTGCTCCATCAACTACATTATGGTTTACTAGAAAAGTCATAAACAAGACTTCTCTTGAGACAAATTTACCATCTATTTTCTTAGTTCGTTCACCTATTCCAGCTAAAGCTATGTTAAGAGTTTTAATACCAAAGGGAATCGCAAACGCTGTAAGGTTCTTCCCATGCATTCCTAGAGATGTAATTCCTACTGTTCCTGCTGCTTTTTGCACATAGAATGGATTCTTCAATCGCTTCCTTATCAGAGTTTTTCTGATAAATTTTGGGATCAGAAAATAGAAATAGAGATACTTAGAAGAACCTCGAACCAATTGGTCTTTTTCTTCGATAACTTTAGATTGGTGTTTTCTTATTTCATCAGAAATTTCCTTAACAGTTTTATTTTCAGCAGCTCTAATTACATAATTTACTGCAACATCTTTACCAGAAGATGTTTTTCTTTCGACCATTACACTAATGTCAACATTTTCAAAAATAATGAGTTTTCTATTTTTCTTTACAAATGCGTTTAAGTGTTTATGTTCTTTTACTCCTTGACCAACACATTTTGTAACCCACCCAGTAAAAGAAATTTTGTTTCCACTTGTTTTTTCATACTTTCTTATCTTCTCCCTAGCATCAGTTATATCTACCTCAATAAGACCTACTACATTTGGCATCTTATACGCTTCTTCATTGAAATCAGAAAGAATTTGTCTAACGCCTGAAAATTTCTTTTCCTCAAATTTTACCTCTTCTGGCATATGTCTTCAAAATGATAGAGTCTAAGTTATTGATAAAATTTACTGGATGACCTTAATTTATAATGATTTAAAAGTAGTAATTTATTTTGTAAGAAGTGAATATTTATTTGGTTAATTAAGGGATTTTAATTAAGAATCTATCAAGGGGAGTAAAGTTTGTTCAGTGTTACAAGTTTCTTAATTACTTTCAGAGAAACAATAGAAGCAGCTTTGATAATAGGTATTTTACTTACTTATGTAGTTAAGATTAAAAAACAAAAATTACGTAAAGATATCTGGTTGGGAACAGTAGGTGGAATAGTTCTTTCAATAGTTGTCGGGATTTTGTTTCATTTTGTATTAGGTAATTTTGAGGAATATGAGCAAATTATTGAAGGATTTTCTATGATTTTTGCAGCCATTCTTTTAACTTGGATGATCATTTGGATGACAGAAACTGGTAGAGATATGAGAAATACGCTGGAGTCAAGGATAGATTTCTCAATTAGGAATCAGCAAAGGTTAGGTTTGATTTTTCTAGCATTCATTTCTGTCTTAAGAGAAGGGATAGAAACAGTAATTTTTCTCGCTGGAGTAGAAGCAGTAGAAGAAACACAAACTGATGTCCTTTGGTCTGGACTCGTTGGAATTGCTGTAGCTTTAATAATTTCAGTTATCTTATTCTTCAGTGGCAAAAAAATTAATCTTCGGATATTCTTTGGAATTACTAGTGTAGTTTTAGTTTTATTTGCTTCTGGCATGCTTGCTCATGGTTTTCATGAGTTACAAGAATTAGGATGGTTTGGTCAAGAAACTGCTTTTATGCAGCAAACAGCTTGGGATACAAGTTTCATACTAAATGACAAGACAACAGAATTAGGTAAATTCCTCAGAACTATGTTTGGATATCAGGATAAACCAACTTGGCTTGAACTATTTGTTTATCTTTCATACTACATTATTCTTGCATTATTATTTGTTATCATAAGAAAAAGAAAAAAGGTTCCAATAACTGAACAGAAATCTCCTGCTAATCAAGAATTAAGTTGCACAGACTAAAATCTAATAATTTCTTCTGTAGATACTTGCATATTTAGTTCCGTAAGCTCCTTCCTCTATTCTATCTCCTTTCTTAGGCCAATTATAGACTTCGAGCTGAGTCCCACATCGACTACAAACAATTGTGTTCTGTAGAGGAATTCCTTTCTCACTATAATCGAATTCAATCTTTATAGAATGATCACAGATATAATCATATCCACAATGATCGCAACGATAGTAGTCATAGTTATTCTGGACAGTAGGTTTCAGGATTCCTACTGGGCAATAAAAACTATTAACTGACTTCTTGCAATCACATTTCAGATGATATGCTACTTCTGTCATCAGAAGGCCTAGGAATTACTACTATATATATTTAACTTGAAAAAAATAATATAATAAATGAAAATTACTCGTTTTTCTAACCACAGCATTCTTTCATTTCTTGAGCGAATTCTTCATGATTCAATAAGATATAAACCATTCTAAAAGTACTCAAGAGATGATTTGTTTCCTTAAAAGAACATTCCTTGATTATTTCTTTTACTTCTTCCTCATATTGCTCAAATAATCTAATTTGCTCATCTTCATGAAAAGTATCAATACTAGACATTAATTTTGCTAGGCTTTCAACTGTTGGCGCTTTCTTTTTTGTTGACAGTGCTACTAACTTTGAAACCTTCTCCAAAGTACTTAAGCACAAATCACATCTCCAAGTATCATCTGCATGTTCTCGAAGCAAGAATACTTTTGCTTTCCTGGCATAAATTGCTTCTGTTGCGGTTTGTTCTGCAATTATTCTCCTACCCGCTTGAACAACTAAACCTATTTTAGGATCTGTAAGCTCTTTAATATATCTGTAAATTGTTTTCTCAGATTTCTGTTGTTTTTCGAGTTTGAACTTTCTTGTTAAATCCTTGATTTTGATTGTATCTCCCTCTGAAAGAGTTTTCTTTTTGATTAGTCCGTCTCTTTCTTCCTTTGGATAATTTATTTTTTCCAATAATCCTTTCAACTTATCTTTTTCTGTTGGAATTTCCCAGTTTTCAATGCTTTCATGAATTTTGTGAATAACCTGTTTTTCTATGAACTCATTGGTTTTAATTGTGATTTCTTTGACTGTTAAAGGTTGATCTCTTAGAGCTGCTAAAACCGCCCAATACCCCTCTGTATAAAAAAATTCAATTAATTCAGGCTCTCTAATAATAGATACAGATTCTTGTGCAAAATCTGTATAGTAACTATCTTGATGTGATCTTTCCTCTATCATTTTGCTTTTTCCCATTAAAATATGGTCTAAAAGCATTTAAAAACCTTTTCCTTTTACATAAGAAATCATTCTCATGTGATGAGAATGCGGTCTCATTTTGAGATGAAAAATGAATGGGAGCTTTTTAATCCTTAATGCATTTTTTGAGTTGATCTAAGTATTCATCGCAATTCCAAATCCGCATCAACATACCTACTGTGTCAAGTATTCTGTTACCTTCCTTTATAGTTGCATCTAGTAAAATTTCTGCTACAACATCGTATTTTTCTTCTAATCCTTTGTACACATCTCTCAATCTGTTTGTATCCAGCTTGTTTAGAACTTCTGCTAAACATTTAGTTGATGGGACTGGTTTATCTAATACTACTGCAAGTAATCTAGCAATTTTATCTAGAAATGGCTGAGCTTCTTCTTTATCCCAATAGTCATCACTTAAATTTTTCATCAAGAAAATTTTTGCTGTACGTCCGTACAAATTTTCACTAGCTGTTCTATCTGCGATAATCCTTCTCCCTGCAACTACAACCAAGTTCGCATCTATTAGATCATTAACATATCGATAAATTGATTTCTCTGAACGTTTCATTTTCTTTTCAAATGCGTCAAGAGGAATGTTGAGCTTAACAGCTTTTTCTTTGACAATTTCGTTATACTTCTTAGTTAGCTCTTTTATAGTCAAAGGACGCTCTCTAAGTAAATTAATAATTGGGCTATATGCGCTATCTGTTAGAAGATCTAGTAGATGTTTGTCTTCTACAACCCATACTCCTTTTTGAACGTAATTTTCGTAAATACTATCTTTGTGTCCCATATTCTTATACACCAATTTATCTTTATAAATACTTTAAGAGTTAAAATAGTAATAAATCTTTTGATTTGTCCTTTTATTCTCGTTATGTGAGAATATTTATTTTTCACCCATTAGGGAAT
>JAEOTK010000105.1 GCA_016839875.1 Candidatus Heimdallarchaeota archaeon | reverse complement strand
GGTCTATTAAGTAAAATCCAGACTATCCTTCAAGAATTCAGGACAATAGATACGAGAGATAGAGATAAGCTGTTTCAGAACTTTGCTCTAAACAATGTTTATGGACTAGAATTGAATAGAGATAGTTTGGATTTATGTAAGAGTATTTTGAATGAAAAATACTCAATATTGTCAAACAGTAAATTTCCACTTCTTAAATGTGGAAATAGTATTGTTGGCACTGATGTTACTGAATATCTAGACAACAGCATGGTACTGAGACTCAATCCTTTTTCTTGGCAGGAGAATTTTGGTAAAAATATCAAATTTGATGTAATTATTGGAAATCCACCATATTTCAATCTTAAAAAGATGCTTCTAGTTGATGACATGATCAAAGCTCTATACGAGTACTTGAAACTCTCTAAAAACTGGAAAGATTTCTTTCGATCATCTTCAGATATCTACTATTACTTCGTAAAAAAATCAATTAATATATTAAACAAGAAGGGAATTCTCTCTCTGATTATTCCTAATTACTGGATTGAAAACAAATATGCTGATATACTTCGAGAAGAAATTCTCAAAAATAAAATTGTAGAGATTATAGACTTAGAGGGAAATAAAATCTTCAAAAATGAGGGAAAATGGTTAAACATCTCAACTTGCATCCTAACTTTAGAAAATAGTTTACCTTCTCAGTCCTTTTCTGCAGTAAACAATTTTGTGATAAATTCCAGAGCTGAAGCTGGGAAAATCAACAAAGAATTGACAAAGAAGTTCTTTGCTATACAACAATCATCTTTAGGAAAAGAAAAATGGATAATTTCTCAATTTAACGAGTATTTAGATAAACTTGGTCAGAATGTAGAAATGGAAAAGTTAGGTGATATAACATCTATTTTTCAAGGAGTATCCCCTGGAGTTAAAGACGTATTTGTTTTAACAAAAGCTGAAGTAGCTCATCATTCAATTGAAGAAGAAGTACTTGTTCCTTTTGTTACTAATAGCGATATACTAAGGTGGTTTCTAAGAGAGAAGGTGAAAAAGCAAGCAATTTTACCATCTAGAATAAATTCATTAGATGATTATCCTAATACTCGAAAATATTTGTTGACAAATAAAGAAAAACTAGAAGAAGGTCCAGATAGGCAGAAACTTATCAAATCTGGAAAAATCAGATGGTTTGATTATAGCGTTTATAGAAATCTAAAATTATTTCAAGAAAATGCTGAGAAAATTCTATGTCCTTATCGTAGTCTAGATCCAAGGTTTGCATTGGATAGTATAGGTTCATTTGCTGCTACGGATGTTTATGCAATACTTCCAAAGAGCAAGCAAGATACTTATTCTCTTCTTGGAATTTTGAATAGCGATTTCTTCAAATTTTGGTATTATTTAGCTGGAAAAAGAAAAGGAAGGATGATGGAATTCTTTTCTGCACCTCTGAAGAAAATTCCTATACCTAAATTTGCTATAAGAGATAAAATATCTCCATTAGTACAAGAAATAATGGATGTTAGCAGAGCTTTTGATGAGAAAGATAACGAGAATCTAGAAAATCTCAGAAATAAAATGAATGAAGAAGTTTCTATAATGTATGGGTATAATAAGAAAGAATTCAGTTAGGATATTTCATCTAATCAGAGGAAGCCACAGTTTAATCTCCATTCATCATAGCCTGCTAGGTATAGTCTAACATCAGGATACCCCAGTTTTTTTAATACTAGATAAACTAAAGCTGATTGTGGTGCTGATTCACAATAGACAATAATAGTTTTCTCTTTTATTATTCCCCTTACAGTAAGTTCATCTATTAATTCCTCAGTTTTCTTAATGATGAAATAATCTGGATGTTCTTCAAAGAGATCAAGATACCAGAGATGCACTGCACCTGGGATATTTCCTCCTTGTTGGTCCAAAAGCATTGCATACTCTGAACGATTATCTACGAAAATATACTTATCAGAATGGAGATACATCATTATCTCATCCTTGGAAATTAAAATAGTATCATCTTGTTGATTTAAACTGATATTTCCTTCTTTCAAACGGATTTCTTTTGTAGATAACTCACCACTTTCAGTTTCCCATTTGGAAAAAGCTCCATCAACCAGAATAACGTTTTTGAAACCAAAAAAGTGAAGAGTCCAAGCTGCTAAAGAACAGTTGAGATTAAAAACATCATCTACTAGAACTAATATATCCTCGTTTTTTATTCCTTTTTT
>JAEOTK010000104.1 GCA_016839875.1 Candidatus Heimdallarchaeota archaeon | reverse complement strand
TGTAGGCAACCCTGGGTCGAAATATAGAGGAAAGGATTTCGTTAAAGGAGTTCAAAATCGTTTAGTCAATGTTGGTTTTGAAGTGCAAAAAACTCCTGATGGTGAAAGTGTGCTTGGATTTAAGTAAAATTGTGATAAGCAAATTAATTTATTAAGGAGTATTGTCAAGAATAATTGATGGAAAAAGAATCTTATTTCACTCATGCAAATCGAAAAGAAAAGATAGAGGAATGGCAATCTATTATTAGCGAAATAAATGCTCGAAAACCATTTGCATTAAAGATAGATAAAGCAGCTCTTTTAGTTCTTGATATGCAAAATTTCTTTATAGATCATGATTCTCATGCTCATGTGCCTTCTGCTGGTACCATCATACTACCACTTAGTAAGTTAATTACCTTTATGCATGAAAGTGGGAGACCTATTATTTTTACAAAACACATTACTAGTGATGATCCCGATGATTTAATGAAAAAAATGTGGAAAGATAATATCACAGAAGAAGAGCATATATCAGGAATTACATCACATATAGATTCAAGTAAAGGAATAGTAATTCCAAAAAATTACTATAGTGCATTCCGAAAAACTGGACTTAACAAATTGTTAAAAGAACTAGGAGTGGAGCAATTAATTATAACTGGTGTAATGACACATTTATGTTGTGAAACAACCGCAAGAGACGCTTTTGCTAGATATTTTGAAGTATTTTTCGTTATGGACGGAACTGCAACCTATACAGAAGACCTGCATGTTGGAACATTAAGAGCAATTTCTCATGGTTTTGGTGTTTGTGTGACTGTGGAGGAGATAGTAAGTGGGAAGTAAGATTCAAACGAAAGTTGCTCTTATTGGGGGAGGACCAGCTTGTGCAACTAGTGCTATTCAGCTGAATCGTTCTGGAATTGATATTACACTCATTGCAGAAGAAATAGGCGGAACTATAAGAAATGCAAATTTAGTTGAAAATCTTATAGGTTTCCCTGAAGGAATAAAAGGTCTGGATTTTGTTAACCTTATAAAAGCACAATTATTGAACAATAAAATTCCCTATATCAATGAAAAAGTAGAAGCTGTTGAATATAGTGAATCAAAATATAGAATAAAAACAGCTAACAAAGAAATCCATTCAGAATTTCTTGTTGTTGGAACTGGGTCAATACCTAAGAAACTAAATATTAAAGGGGAGAAGGAAGCCTTCGAGCTGAATAAGCTCTATTACGAAGTGTATAATGTTAAGAAACATTTTCATAACAAATCTATACTCATTATAGGAAGTGGAGATGTAGCATATGATTATTCTATGAACTTAGTTAGTGTAGCAGATAATATCTCAATAATCCAAAGAACTAGTAAAACTAAAAGTCTTCCAATCCTTCAGAAAAGAGTTGAAAATAAGAAGAAAATAAGGATTGTAAGAAACAGAGAACCAATAGAAATTATAGCAGATAATGATACTGTTACTCTAATAACCAAAATGGAAGAAAGAATAATTCCTATGGAAACCGATATTATTCTAGTAGCGATTGGTAGAGAACCAAATGTACAATTTTTATCAGAGGATTTGAAGGCAGAAAATAATATAACCACTGAGAATAGAACAATATTTTTTGTAGGCGATGCAAAGAAAGGAAACTATAGACATGTTTCTATTGCAATGGGAGACGGAATGAACGTTGCAATGGAAATAGTAAAAAAGCTATTTGAAAAGGAAGATTATAATGGAGTTACTAGGCAAGTATGGTAAAGAGGATTTAGCTATCCTCTACGTAGCAAAACAACAGGATAAAGTTGTGGAGTTTGTTGAAAGTCTACAACCCCCTATTCCCAGAGATAAGAAATGGGTTTTGATTATCTCTACTATGTACGGTTGTCCCATTGGTTGCCTAATGTGTGATGCTGGAGAATATTTTCATGGAAATATTTCCAAAGAGGGAATGTTAGAAGAAATTGATTACATGATTAAAGCTCGATTTCCTGATGGTAAAATTCCTATTGAGAAATTTAAAGTACAATTTGCTAGAATGGGGGAACCCACTCTGAACAAAGCTGTTCTTGATGTCTTGAGGGAGTTACCAACAAAGTACGATGCACCAGGATTAATGCCATGTATAAGTACTATTGCACCAAAAGGATCAGAAAAATTCTTAGAAGAATTGATTGAGATTAAGAATCAACTCTATTTAAATGGTAATTTTCAGTTACAATTTTCTATACATTCAACAAATGAAGATGAAAGAAAGAAATGGATGAGTTCAAATATTTGGTCATTAGAGAAAATAGCAAACTATGGTGATTTGTGGTTTAAAGAAGGAGATAGAAAAATCACATTAAACTTTGCAGTAGCTGCAGATTCAGAAATAGATCCAGACATAATACTGGAATTCTTTGACCCAGCTAAATACTGGATTAAACTTACACCTGTTAATCCTACAAATAGAGCTCTACATAACAAACTTCAGAGTGGGATAACAGAAGAAAATTCAGAATTTATTCCCCTTTTAGAAGAATTTCGAAAAAGAGGTTTTGAAGCTTCAATAAGTATAGGGGAATGGGAAGAGAACGAAATAGGTTCAAACTGTGGGCAATTCGCAACAAAATATCAAGATAATGAAGTTACAATTAGAGAAAATTACACTACAACTAAATATCATTTATCTGATTAACGGAATGTTTAGCCGAAAGTTCGCTGAAAATTTGAGCTATCATTTTTTTTGTTGGTTTAGTATCTCCAACAATCTCTATGTTTTTGATATCAATTTCCCCTAGACCTCTCTTCTTTGCCTCTAACAACACAAGCATTTCGGTAGGTTCGAATCCAACTAGATATGCTCCAACTGCTTCAACAGCAAAAGCATCTCTACCAATGATGAGTTTTTTTGAAGAGACAGTTGTTCTCTCCTCACCATATCCTAGATAAGTATGTGTACCATCTAGCACTGCTAAATCAATTCCTCCTACTGCTTCATACATATCCAAAAGAGCTATAGGGAGTTTTTTATGAAATCTGTATTTTTTTGTATCAGGAATTAATCCTAGTAGATTCTTAATAATAGAACCTAAATTCATTAAATCTTCATCGCCAGCCTTTTCATATCTCCTTGGTACATGAGTACTGATGAATATATTAGGTTTGAATAGTACATGTGACAATGGAACATCTTCTCCGGCAACATTGACCATTTTTGTTTTTTTGTCATGTGAAAGATTGAATGGCTTAGCTCTCTCATTAAAAC
>JAEOTK010000103.1 GCA_016839875.1 Candidatus Heimdallarchaeota archaeon | reverse complement strand
TTTTAGCATCTGTTCTTGCTAGCATGGTGAATAAAGTTAAAGGATTAATGTTTCAATCAAGAGTTGATGTTAAACGTTTGCTTGTAATTGGTGGTTTAGCCCTCAATGACGCTTTTATCAAATTGCTGAGGGAAGATCTAGAAGATGTTGAAGTAGTTACAAAAGATATAAGTCCAGTTTTTGAAGCCTATGGTACAGCTCTTCTTGTCAAAGATAATCCTAAATTTCAAAAGATAGATCTAGTTACTAGAAAAAGTTTCTCAACTCTTCCTTCTCTGAGTCAATTCAGCGATCAAGTAACAATAATTGAACCTGCTGCATACAAGAAGGATATAGATAGAAATGCAGAATATATCTTGGGAGTTGATGTAGGTTCTACAACCACAAAAGCTGTTTTGATGGATTCCAAAGATAAAACTGTCTTAGCTTCTCATTATGGTAGGACAAGTGGTAATCCTGTAGAAGCTACTAGAGAATGTATCAATGAAATTATTTCTCAAGTAGGAAAATTAAAAGTGAATCTTGTAGGAGTTACAGGATCTGGAAGAGCAATAGTAGGAGCTTATCTAGGAACACCAGCAGTTTACAACGAGATTTCAGCTCACTCAGAGGGAGCAGTTTATTATGATAAAGATGTAGATACAATTTTCGAAATAGGAGGTCAAGATTCGAAGTATATGTATTTACAAAATGGAGTGCCAGTAGATTATGCAATGAATGCAACATGTTCAGCTGGAACTGGATCATTCCTTGAAGAAAGCTCAAAAGGTGATTTGGGAGTAAGTGTATTTGATATCTCTGATACTGCAATGGGTGCAGAAGAACCTGTTAGATTCAAAGCAGACTGCGCAGCTTTTATCAATACTGATATTCGAACAGCTCTGCAAGAAGGGTATGTTAAAGATGATATTGTAGGGGGATTAGTATATTCCATCGCAGAGAATTATATGAACAAAGTTAAAGGTTCAAGACCAGTTGGCGGAAAAGTCTTCTTCCAAGGAGGAGTAGCGAAGAATAATTCCGTTGGATATGCTTTTGCTCAAATTACAGGAAAACAGATTATTATCCCACCTAATCCTGAACTAATTGGAGCTTTCGGAATAGCTCTCATAGCTAAGACAAAATATGAACAGCATGAAATCAATGCTATGAACAACGAAACAACTCTAGACAAATTAGTTGAAGAGGAATTAAAACACTTAGGAAGTTTCACATGTAAAGCCTGTTCTAACTTCTGTATAATAGAAAGATACGAAGTTGGGGGACGTAAATTCCCCTTCGGAGGAAGTTGTACCAGATATGAGCATCAATGGAAAAGATCAGAAAAAATAGAAGAAAAAGAGAATCTAGTCGAAATTAGAAATGATTTGATGTTCGCGAATGTAAAGAAGGAATTAAATAAATCAGAAGTGAAAGGAAAGATAGGTATTCCAAGAGCTTTGTTGACACATAGTTTATACCCCTTATTCTCCACATTTTTCTATGAACTAGGTTACGATGTTATCCTTTCCGATATTGATGAGGATAAGGAGCTAATGGCTAATGCAGCGTTTTGTTATCCTGTACAGATAATGCATGGAGCAGTTTTGGATTTAATTAAAAAAAACATTGAATTAGTTTTTCTCCCTCATGTTGTTACTTTGGCTAAGGGAGAAAAATGGAGAGATTCTACATTTTGTCCAATTACTCAAGCTAGTCCTTATATCGCTGCAACAGCTTTTAAGGAACCAACTTTCTTAAGTCCAGTTCTTGACTATGTTGATGGTTTTGAAGCTGATAAAGGATTAATTGAGATGGCAGTAAAAGATCTTCAACAATCTAAGAAATTAGCAAAAACTGCTTATGAGAAAGCTGTATCAGTTCAAATGGATATTGAAAAAGAATTTCTGCGATTAGGGAAAGAAGCGATTGAAAAATTAAAAGGAACAGATGACACAGGTATTCTATTGGTTGGTAGAAGTTATAATGCATTTCCACCAGAAACATCTCTTCTAATTCCAAAGAAATTAGCTAGTATGGGTATTTCAGTTATTCCTTTTGATTTCTTAGAGAAAACAGGAGATGCAGATATTCCGTGGTATTTTGCAAATTATGTAAAAGCTGCTATTGATCTGTCACTAGAAAATGAAAACTTGTTCCTACTTTACATTAATAGCTTCAGCTGTACAATAGACGCTTTTGTTCAAAACTATGTTCGTACAGAATTAAAATCAAAACCATATTTAATCTTAGAGCTTGACGCTCATACAGCTGATGCAGGTGTTCAAACAAGACTCGAAGCTTATTTGGAGATAATTAATAATTTCAAAGTAAGTGAGAGCAAAAAAGAAGAAAAACCATTTCAAGTTGCAAAAATAAAGAAAAGAGGAGGTAAGGTAGTTGTATTTACTTCTGAAGGTAAGAAACTAGATGTTAAGGATCCTAGAGTAAAATTAAACTTCTTCAGTTTTTCAAAATTCCATACAGATGTTATTCTAAGAGCTCTCAATGTTTTTGGATATAATGTAGGTGAATCTTCTGATATTATTCTAGATTATCCTGTTAGAGGTTTGAGATATAGTTCAGGAAAAGAATGCATCCCTCTACCTATAGTTCTAGGTCATATGATGGATATTTATGAGAAAAGAGAACCAGGTGAAGTTACTGGCTACTTAGCTTTAAGAGGTGGTTCTCCTTGTGCTGTTTATAGCTATTATCACTATGCGGAGAAATTCATAGAAACCTACAAATTAGAAGATGTCTTTCTTTTTAGATTTGATTATCTTACAAGCTACTTAGGTATGAAGCTTACAGATGTTATTCTCTATGGACCAGCAATTACTCTTATTGGAGATTTAATGACTGAGATTGAAAGCGCTCTTCATGTCGTTGGAAAAGAAGGAAGTATAGAACTTCTTCAAAAATATTGGGGTGAATTTCTCAATGACTTAGATAAAGGAAGGACGTTCAGAAGAGTTGAGAGAAAACTAATCAAACAGATTTCAACTATCCCAACAACAGGATCACCAAAAGACTATCCCAAAGTGCTTATCAGTGGAGATTTCTTTGTCCGTTTCAGTCCGTTCTTCTTGAAGGAATTACGAGAAATTTATAGTAAACACAAAGTTCTTGTCAAATCTGCTGATTATTATGAACTTGCTCTCTATAGTATTCATTACCAGAGTTATCTTCTCACACATCAATGGAAAAAATCTCCAGATCAACTTTCAACCATCCTTAGATGTTTATTAACTCCTTGGGACAAAAGTTCAAGAGTAATTCTCTTAAGTCGATTCGGTTTAAAATTCATGCACAGAGCAGAGAGGAGAGCAAGAAGACGTTACGAGAAAACAGGTCTTCTTTATGCTGGATGTAATGATTTAAAAGAAATTTTCAATAAATCCGAACCATGGATAAGCCCTTTAATCTTTGGGGAAGCTATTCCTACAATAGGAAAAGGATTCGAAGCTTTAGAAGATAACACCTTTGATTCTCTCATTCTTACTGGACCAATGAACTGTCTCCCTTACAAGATTTCACAAGCGATTCTTAAACCAATATATCTGGAAAAGAATATGCCATTTCTTGTGTTTGATGTTGATATCTCTGCAATTACACCAAATATGAGAAGACTCATTCATGCTAACATTGAACAGATAAAGAGAAGACGAATATAATTTTCCTTTCTTTCTTATATCTTATTTTCAGATAATGTTTTTATAACCTTAAAAATAGAACAAGCTATCATGGCAGA
>JAEOTK010000016.1 GCA_016839875.1 Candidatus Heimdallarchaeota archaeon | reverse complement strand
TCCTTTTATGTGTTAAATCATAGAGGTGTTCTAATTAGAAAAATCTTTGGAACAAAATATTCCTATAGTGTAACAAAAAGAGATTTAGACAATGATTCTCAAGAGGAAATTATTATCAAAAAACCAAATAGTCTAGTTTGTTTTGGTATTCAAAGTATAAGATCTCCCTATGTAAATGTTTTTCTTATTCCAGTTTATTCCAATATCCTCCTTATTTTCATTTTTTGCTATAAAATATATAAGAATAAAAAGAAGGAAAGTAAAGAAGGATAGTTGGTTATTATTTTAAGAAAACAATATAAGTAATCTTAACTATAATATTCTGGAAATCAGATGCCTTCAATAGGAAATCTAGAATTTAGAAAGAAGTGTGCAGTTATTTTGATTATTCTAGTATTTCATTCTATTACTATTCATATCAATGTCATCCAATCAAACCCAATCTATATTGGTGGAGATACCATTGAGATGGGAGGATTGCTGCCATCCAGTACAAGCAATAATCTAAGTATGATTGAAGCAGAAGTATTAATGAAAATTGATTCAACTAATTATGAAAATAAAACTATAGAAGTAGAATTCTATGGGAAATACCAAATTGCAAATCCTAACGAAACTATTGAATTAATCATAGCAGCACCATTAAATATTGAATTTACTGGTAATTATTACAATAATGATACTAGATATGATATACAGATAAATGATACCTTACAGATTTTCGTTGATGAAAATGAAATCAACTTTTCACTTTCAATCTTAGAAAATATAACTGGATGGGAAAATTATCTAGCAGATTATAACTATTACTGGTTTTTCATAACAAATGTTACTTTTCCTGGATATACAACTACTGAATTAATCTATACGTGGAATGCAATTGTTGAATTCGATGATAGTTCTAACTATGCTATTTTCTATTATGATGTAGGAACAGCTCGTGGTTGGAAGGGAAATCTGACTGAAAGAGTAACTTGTGAAGTACAAGGAGAACAACCTACGAGTTACACTGATCAGAAGTATGGAATATTGAGTAAACCCTGTATAGTAACAGAATTTGGTAGTGGTAAGAATTACAGCTGGTTTTGGGAAAATGAAGCAATAACTGACTACTATGTGGGAGTAGAATATGATTTTTCGTCTAATAGAGGAATCAGTCTATTAAATGCAGTGATAATGGGTGTAACACTTTCATTGAGTATTCTAACAATAATAATAGTATTTGTAAGTATAATTAAAAAACGAAGGAAAAAAAGAAGTGCGTTTTAGTAAGAAATGTTTAGTTTCTTACTTATTCCTTCCATCATTACTTTTACCATGTCATCAAACTCGAATTCAGGTTTCCAACCCCATTCTTTCCTAGCTGCAGAGTCATCTAGAACTTGAGGCCAAGAACGAGCTATCGCATCACGAAAATCAGGTTCGTAGGTTATCTCAAAATCAGGGATATGTTTCTGAATTGCAACAGCTAATTCAGCAGGAGTGAAACTCATTGCAGTTACATTGAAGGACCTATGCTTAAGTTTTGAATCATCAGCTTCTAACAAATCAAAGGTAGATTTCAAACAATCACTCATTAGCATCATGGGAAGTCGAACATCGTGATCAAGGAAGCAAGTATATTTCTTATTCTTCAATGCTTCAAAGAAGATCCAGATGGCATAGTCAGTAGTTCCGCCACCAGGTTCAGTTGGGCTTAATACTCCTGGATAACGTAGGCTTCTGAAATTGAGATCATATTTCTGATTATAGTATTCTCCCATTAGTTCAGTATAAACTTTTGATACTCCATATATTGTGGTTGGTCTCATTATTGTATCATTTGGAGTAAAATCAAGTGGTGTTGATGGTCCAAAAGCTGCTATACTTGATGGAGCAAACAGCTGTTCTAAATTAAGTTCTCTTGTTGCTTCTAAAACATTGTAAAATCCTTCAAAATTGATAGAATGAGCCATCTGAGGATTTCGCTCTCCAGTTGCAGATAGAACTGAAGCATTATGAACAATTATATCAAGATCATAATCAACTATTAGTCTTCTTAATCCATATTGATCTCTTACATCTAATCTATGATAAATCAAATCTAACTCTTGAAATTCCTGAGGAATCTTCTTTCTTCCTGTCGCTACAATATTTTCTTTACCATACTTTTCTACCATTGCTGGAGTTAGATCCATTCCAATTTGTCCATAAGATCCAGTGAGTAAGTATCTCTTTGCCATAATTTTCACCTTTACAGTTAACAACAAGAAAATGATGAATTTTAAAAACTTATTGAAATAAATTTGAGAGAGGTTAAATACTATTCGATTATGTGATAAAAAGAAAACACCCATCAAGAAAAAACGAATATTATAAGTTCACGTAATATCTATCTTAAGACTATCAAAAAGATTAATAAGTTGCTTTCTTTTATAGGAAATTGTTACAGATAAAAATAAAAACGTGTAAAATAGGGTGAGGTTGAGATGTCCAGAAAGAGTTCTTCCAAGATACTGAAATTCGAGAAGAAGGGTATTCCTCTAGTCATAATTGGATTACCTCAAGCTGGAAAAACTACTTTTGTGAGGAGAGTTCTAACTGGTGAATTCGAAGAAACCAGTGCAACAATGGGAATGCAGTTTGAAACAACTGAGGTTGGTGATGCTCGTTTTGACATCTTTGATTTGGGAGGACATGAGAGTTATAGAAAAACCATATGGCAGACCTACATTAAACTAGCTTACGGTATTGTTTTTATCATAGATTCATCTGAACCTGATTCATTTGATGAAGCAAAAAAAGAATTTTGGAAAGCTGTTGATCTTAAAGAGAAAGAAGATGAATTCATCATAGTTTTTCTTTGCAACAAAACTGATCTCGAAGAAAGTGTTAGTCTTGAAGAAATCATCAATCATCTAGATTTGTATAAATTGGCTGAAAAGGAAAATGCTTCTTTTCAATTTTTCAAAACAAGTATGTTAACAGGTGAAAATGTAGATAATTCACTCAACTGGTTGAAAAACAACACATCTAAATTAGTAGCAAAACGGAAGGTAGAACCTTTGATGTTTATGCTTGCAGATTTAGAAGGCTTCCCAATATTGGAAATAGATAAGATTGATTTGAAGGAAGATCCTTCTCTTCTAGCTGGTTTTCTATCCGCTATTGAGAGTTTCAGTCAGCAACTTTTTGGTAAGAAAGGTATTCTTCAATATATGATTTCTGGAGATTTCAAGTATATCATCAAAACTGATGACCAATACATCTATTCCATGATTATTGATGTAGAAGCTTGTCATGAAGAATCTAGAAGACTTATCGATATCGCAAACGAGAGTATAAGAGAGCTGGAGGAATTTGGGCTATTAGAAAGCATTGTTACACAAGTACTCAATATTGACCCTTCAGAGTATGCTATTAGAAGAGGTTTCAGATAACCTCGCAAAGAAAGACATAAAAACAAGAATCAGAATTCTACATGAGAACAATGGTTCATCATTTCTTTCACCCTAATACAATCGCTATAATTGGAGCTACAGCTGATCCTAGAAAATTCGGGAATGCAGTTACAGTTAATTTATTAGAAAATGATAATCTCCAGAGCGAAATCTTTCCTGTAAATCCTAAAGCAGATACAATCTGTGATTTGAAGAGTTATCCATCTGTGTTAGACATTGAGAAAGATGTTGATTTGGCGATACTACTTGTTCCTTCCAGAGCCGTTCCTGCAGTAGTTGAGCAATGTATTGAGAAGAAAGTAAAAAGAATCATAATTGTTTCTGCAGGTTTTGGTGAGATTAATGAGGAAGGGAAACAAGTAGAACAATCTATTTCTAAAAAGACAAGTGATGCGGATATTAGAGTTATAGGTCCCAATTGTGTTGGGATTCAAAATGTTGACATAGGACTAAATGCTTCGTTTGTTCAAACACCACTGAAAGGTAACGTTTCAATGGTTACTCAGTCAGGTTCATTCGGTGCTGCTTGTCTTTATGAGATGACTTGGCAAGGATTAGGTTTCTCAAAATTTGCGAATTTAGGAAATATGATTGATGTTAATCTTTCAGATCTTATTGAATATTTTATGGATGATAAAGGTTCAGAAGTTGTTTGTATTTATTTGGAGAGTGTGGTTGATGGAAGGAAATTCTACGAAAAACTGAAAGAAGTTACTTCCAAAAAGCCTACTATTATCCTAAAAGGTGGTCGAACAGCTGCAGGTATGAAAAGTGCCAGCAGTCATACAGGTTCAATTGCCACAGATTATACTTCATTGAAATCAGCTATCAAACAAGCAGGTGCAACTTTGTGTGAAAGCCTTATGGATTACATCACAGCAATCAAAGCGTTTTCCTTTCTTCCAATTCCTACAAATGATAAGATAGGTGTCTTTACTAATAGTGGTGGTAGTGCTGTACTCTTTAGTGATCATACAGAAGAACTTGGATTAGAGCTGGCAGAATTTAGTGAGAACTTCAAACAGAAGATTGATTCTCATGTTATTCCTCTTGTTAAAAAAGTCAATCCCTTGGATATGATAGCAGGTGCAAATGGCGAGGGTTTTTATCAAGTTACAAAAGCAATGTTAGAGGATCCTGAAATCGGTATTGTTGTTCCTATTGCAGTTATACCCACATTCTTAGAGATGACTAAAGAAGAGCACTATCAAGGTGTGATAAAAGCTTGGAATGAAACTGGTAGAAAGAAACCAATTATCCCAGTCTTTCTTAGTGGGGAATTGATTGAGCCAGTAAAGAAACTTGCTGAAGAAGATAAAGCTCCAATATTCTTATCTCCAAAAGAAGCTGCTTACGCTGCAAAAGTACTGATAGATAGAATGAAACTACTTCAGAAATAGGACTTAAGGATTAGATCCTTAATTTTCTCTACATCATAGGAACTTTGAGGGTTGAGTTCTACTCTCTTTCTCATAAAGCTATTTAGCTCCTCTTCCTCTTTTATTAGACCTCTGTCAATAAGTTGCAAAGTAGATAATAGTAATGTAATGCTAACTCTTTCGTTTAAGCATTCGTGGATGAGTGGAATAGATTTTTTGAAAACCCTACTCTCGGGTTTATTGTCGGAATCTGACATCATATCTAACATCGTCTCAAAATATTTAAAGCTGTGTCAGACTGCATTTATACGCCAGATGATATGATTCATGAAAAAGACATTATTTCTAAACTAATAAGATGAACTTAAAACCATTAATGAAATTATTCTAAATTTGTTCCACTTGCGGAATTGTCTCTTCTTTTACTTGTCTATTTTTCTTGAAGAAAATTGGATGCAGAATAACATAATATAAACCAAACGAACAAAATAGAAGGACATATATTACTCCCCAAACTTCAACTGGCCAATCCCCAGTTTTTCTCTCAATAAACATAAGTAGATAGATAATTGCAACTGATAGTACAATCATAATTAAACTAGCAGTTAAGGTTGTTTTTGTAACAAGTTTTTCTTGTTCTTTCTTTTCACTCATCTTTCTCAACTAAGCTAACTTGTTTAGTGTTTACGCCTGATGTATCTTCGAACTCTAATACAGCTTTAAGAGGTTTTGCAACTATCTTGGGCTTGAATAGCTTATAGAAAAATCTTACTCCAATTGCTATTACAATTAAATCCATTAAAACTGCAGTTATCCAGAAACCTACATTTTGTGAGATAGCAGCAAGCACTAAGATAGCTACAATCAATGCCACATAAATAGTACCAATAGTTGCTAAATAGGCAATACTGTGTTTTTGTGGGATCTTTATCATTTTCTTAACCACTTAACATTTTGATTCTTTCATTTATTGTTTAAAGTATGTTGATTATTGACTTCTTGACGTTCTGATCTGCGTTTTTGTATAAACATTGATACAAGTTTCCCTGAAACATAAAAAAGAACAACAAAGAACACCCAACCAAAAAAACCCCAAATTGAATATACTCCAAGTGTATTCCACCGATGTAAAGCTATGGCAAAGAAATTAAATACTAATACTGTTCCGAAGAAAAGTATTGAAAGAACAAGTAAAATTTTTCCCATAAGAGACTGTCTTCTAAATCGTAGGAAATCAATCCAGGAACGTTTTTCTTGTTGGTCTTCTGAACTCATGAAAGTAATTATCTTTAAGTTTAGGTAGTTATAAAGATTTGTAGAATAAGAATTGAGAATTAGAATGTTGAATTTCAAAATACTTAACTGAGACGATTCAATAATTCGAAGAGAATCATTTGTTTTTCTAGTGGGAGAGAATCTTTTGAATGTGTTTTTATTGAGAGTGAATCTAAAGCTTCGAAAATCCAGTTTAGTTCTGTCCTTAAAAGACCATATGCATCTAGTGCATCTAATCCAAGTAATTGTTTAGTGATATCCTCAAAGTAGGTTGAAGATTTTCCTCCATAAACTAGCCCTTCATCAAGATTGACGATTACAAAGGTGTTTGAAGGCATTAATCCCCTGTAATCATTTGTACCAATGATATCATAACCTCGTTCATATTTGAACGACCAAAGTTTGACATTGAGTAATTTTGTTGGTGATAAAAGTCTCAGGGAATGGATCATTGATTCAACTAAATTTCTATTTCCGGAAATTACAACGGGCATACCTACAACAACAGCATAGAGAATCTTGTCAAATCCTTCTGGAATGAGTCTAGTTATTATCTCAAAGGAAAGGAATTCTTTTGTTCCATCCATTACTTTATCTTTTGCTACATTCTTGAGCTTAATTAGAGAGTCATAATCTTCTAAATCTGTTTTCTCAAAAATGTTTATCATATTTTGTTGCATATTGGAGAGATATTCTGCTAGGCAAGATTTGATATTCATAGAGACTTCATTCTCATATTTCAGAGCTTGAAATAAACTAAAATTGTGTTTTTGCTGAACTTCTCTAAATTCCGCTAGAAGAAGTGGAAGTATGTTTCCATTAAATGGTCCATCTATATCTACTAGAAGTGCAGCAATCAGATCATTCTCAAAATAGAAGTAGAGTATCTTTCCTTCGAATTCTATTTCTCTTGGAAAAGAACAGATAACTTCTGATGATAAGGCAACAATTGCACTAATCAATCCAGTCACCAATGCATTATCATGTATTCTGCCTTCACTAAAGCTATCATATTGATAAAGCAATTCTCCATTCTTTGTAGTGATTAATATCTTCACTAATTCCACACTTCTGTCTGCTGATGGATTATAATCTATCACACACTATCGTTAACTCTGGACCTCTGTTTACTTTTAAACCTAAATAGTACGTAGATATATAACCCCGGTTTGAACCAAGTGAACAGTCCTTGATTTTAAATATAAATGATATGTAGGTGGCAAAAGAAAATCAAGAAAAAATTTTTCATAAAATCCCGACTAAAATCATGAAATCAAGGGTTTCAAGGGAATCCAAAGTCTTGAAAGACATAGAAGAAAAGGAAGAATAAGAGAGGTATAACCATGAAGAAAATGGACATCAAAACTTTGACAAAAGTAGGCATTCCTCGTCGTTTGTGGGGGAGATAAGGATTCTGTTGACCGGGTACTGCATCATATGAACCTGATATACTTGTTCTAGTACTCGGACTTTGAGCTGGTTGATAAGGTTGGAAAGATGATTGTTGTGAACTAGATTGTTGTTCATTAAATGATTGGCCACAATTCTCACAAAAAACATTTCCACTAACATTCTTTGCTCCGCAATATGTACAGTATTTGTCCTGACTCAAAGTAGTCCCCCGCTATTAACGGAAACAGAAATATATAAAATAATCCATTTTATTCTCGAGATGATAGGTGAAGAAAATGAACTGGTTCATTATCACAACAAATAGCTGTAACCTTTTCTGCAGATATTGTCAAAATGAACCACATCCTGATCTACCAGTTCAACCTTCATGGCAGATTGAAAAACTTCAGGAATTCATAAGAAAAGATAGTTCTCCAACAATCGCGTTTTACGGGGGAGAACCTCTGTTAAATTTAGAATCTGTACAGCAAGTAATGGATAAGATTGAAGCTGATCATTATACCATTCAAACAAATGGTCTCCTTCTCAAAAAACTCCCCACAGACTATTTGAATAGATTTTCAACCATCTTGGTCTCTTTAGATGGAGACGAGAAGATTACAGACTCTAATAGAGGAGAGGGA
>JAEOTK010000102.1 GCA_016839875.1 Candidatus Heimdallarchaeota archaeon | reverse complement strand
TACTATTTTTTATCCCAAATAATATTTCACTCTTTAGAAGTGATTCGTAGGCTTCAGAGTTCTCAAATGTAGTCCATCCGTGCCAAATTCGACTTATCATCATTAATTCCTTCTTACCAGTGAAATATATTTTAGAATGTCTTTAAATCCTTTTATGAAAATCTTTAGAGAACCACTTAGTATGAAATCAATTATCAGAGTTCAGTTTTACTAATACGCTTACATCCGGTTGTTTAAGCGATAAAAATAAAGAAAATGAAAATAGGAGGAAAATTCTTCCCTAATCTACGAATCAAACATGTTTCCTTTATTGAATAGGATTTGAGGATCCAAAGCCATTTTTACTGCTCGCATCTGGTTAACACCCTCTTCCCCATACATTACGAGAAGGTATTCAGCTTTAATTTTACCTATACCGTGCTCTGCTGAAACAGAACCACCAAATTCTACTGCTTTTTGTGCAAATTTCTTGTAGAGTTGTTTTCCTAAATCTAGTTCTTCCATATTTCGAGGAAGAATATTGACATGAATATGAGAATCACCGATGTGACCCCATTGAACATATTCTAGATCATTTTCTATCAATGTTTCTCTATAGATTTTCATTATCTCTCTGAAATGCTTATGTTCAACAGACATATCTGTTCCTAGTTTATGAATACCAGGATGCTCATTCTTTCTACTTGCAATGATACTATTTACTGTTTCTGGAACGGCATGTCTCATAGCTATGAAGTTTTCTCTTTCAACTTCATCAAATGCAGACCAACAAGAATCTATAGAAGTATTGCAATCCATCGCCATTTCATCAAGTTTCATGATAATGTCTTCAAGTGTTTCTTCTGAATAAGGAATTTCAAAGAAAATAGCTGTTTTAGCATCCGAAGGTATGGTATCTAAATTAGCCAACGCAGGATTTGTTTTTTGTTTACTTCTTAAGAGATTGAATGAATGTTCATCAAAGAATTCCATGTATTCAGCAGTTAGTTCTTCATCTTCTCTCAATTTTTCTACAAAAGTTATAGAATCGTCTTCTGATGGAAAGAACATGACATTAGGTAGTCCAACAGGTCGTTTTATTATCCAAAGATCTACTTCAGTTATCACTCCAAGCAGACCTTCTGAACCTATGAAAAGATCTATTAAATCCATTCCTGGTTCAGCAAACAATCCTGCTGCATTTTTTGCTTTAGGCATTTGATAAGATGGGATTTTCACTTCCACTTCTTGACCGGTCTTCTTTACAATGAACACACCATTTTCTTCTTTATATTGACCTCGAGTAATATCAAGAACTTCTCCTGAGTCAAGAACTACACGAAGACGTCTTGTCCAAGGACGCATAGCACCATACTTGAACGAACGAGCACCTGATGCATTTGCAGCAATAGAACCTCCAACGGCTGCAGTCATTTCTGTAGGATCAACAGGAAAAATAAAAAGTTCTGATTCTTGTTTAAATTTACTGACCCAATCTTTATCTGCAGATATATTTTGTTCTGCCACGAATTCTTTGTTTTTTAATACTTCTTCCAATTTATCTAAGGTAATTCCAGGATGCATTCTTACGAAATATTTCTGAGCATCTTCATCAAATCCCAAACCTAAGACCTGGTTCATTTCATCTGTAGAAAGAACTGCTCCACCAAATGGAACCGCGCTTCCAACAATACCTGTTCGTCCTCCAGAAATAGTTATAGATTTTCCTAATTCTCGCATCTTGTTGATAATAGTAATTACATCCGCTTCATTTCTTGGAAAGAATAACCACTCTGCAGATCCACCTGCAAGTTTAGATTCATCAACAATATAATCAGGGTGATTTGTTTTGATGACATCTTCTCCTTCAATTTTGTGTACATCATCAAAAGGTGTTCCTTCTACCTTTTGCGCAATAATAGTATTAGTAACCATAAATATCACATCGTCTCTGTAATATAATTTAGACTCTTTCAACAGAAAAAGAATAAAAAGCTTGAGTTCTATCAAATAAAATGAGAGATTATGACTGCTAGAAAACTTTCGAAGAGAGAAGCACTTGATTTAGTTATTGGAGCAAAGATTTTAGCTTGTGGAGGTGGAGGAAGCGAATTAAGAGCTAAAGAAAATATAGATAAAATCTATACAACAGGAAGAAATCTAGCTCTAGCAGGATTAAATGAGCTACAATCAGATGATCACATTTGTATCATAGGAATGGTGGGAGGAGGGATTACAGAAGAAGACAAGAAATTAGTTAAGAATCTTAAAATTACTCAAGATAACCCAATGGTTACAGCTGTTAAAGAATTAGAAGATTTTATGGGGATAGAGTTTCAGGGTTTTGTAGCAACAGAAGTAGGACCAAATAATAGCATTATACCTTTAATGGTTGCTGCGCAAATGGGGAAGGTTGGAATTGATGGTGATTGTTGTGGCAGAAGTAAACCAAAAATCTCGATAAGTACAACAAGAGTAGCTGGAGTAGATATTTCACCATTCTCCATAGTAAATCAGTATGGTGATGTTCAGATCGTTAAGAAGGCAGTTAACGATGTTCGTGGAGAGATTATTGCTAGAGAAGCATCTCGAATATCTGGAGGAACAGTCAGTGTTGCTAGATGTCCGATGACGATTAATCAAGCTAAAACAGCTGTAATTTCTGGAACATTTTCAATGGCAATAGAATTAGGTCAGAAGGTTAGAGAAGCAAATGAGAGAGGTCTTGATCCACTGGAAACCATTGAAAATACTTTTCCTGATATTAAACTTGTTTTCAGAGGAATAGTAGAAGAGTTTTCTCGAATAGAAGAAGGGGGGTTTACATCTGGTTACATAATGCTCAATACAAATGAAAAAATGGGACAACAACTAAAAATCTGGTATCAGAACGAATATCTTCTTTCTTGGTTAAACAAGCAACACTATATCACAAGTCCAGATGGATTCTATATTGTTGATTCTCAAACAGGTTATGGATTATCTCCATGGGAAGAAGATTTCAATGAAGGGAGAGAGGTTTTGATTTTTGCTAGAGATGCGCCTGAGATATGGCAATCAGAAAAAGGATTGAAAATCTTTGGTCCAAAGGTCTTTAATGAAAGTTGGCCAGCTTACAAGAAAGCTAGCTCTTTCTTTTAGTTTGATTGTTCTTTTTAATTTTTCCTAAGGTTAAACCTGCGTAAGCACCTATTACTCCTTGAATAATACCGTAAGGAATAAGGAAATACCAATAAGTTAAGAAATCCTTAGATACTCCTGGGGATGGAACATAGAATAGTTTCAAGGGTATAATACTTAGAACTATTAGGAATACTGAAAAAATAATTGAAGATATTAATAGTGCTAATGTTTCATTCTTCATCTTTTTAACAAGAAGCATAGATAAATCAGCAGATAGACCATATAGAACATATATAGCTCCCCATCCAACTGCACCCCAAGGTGATTTCAAAACTGGATTCTTATAATATTCCAACCAGAGCTCAATGCCAATTCCTATTAAACCATTTATACCAAATGCAAATAGACCGAACCAGTTAGTCCTGAATCGCATGTAGAAGAAATATAACACTATCGTGAAAAATATCAAAGCGAAGTAGATATATGCATAACCCATTTGATTTTCAAAAAGAAATACATCAAAAAGAAGTGAGAATAAACCACTTACAGAGGCAATTAAGAGAAAACACACAGATGCCCATCCAACAGTTTTCCATGTCCATTTCTGGAACCATTGATCTTCATCAACAACTAATGTCATAGAAATGATATTATTTTACTCATTTATTATGGTTTACTTTTCAGGTTCAGTTTGGGAAAAAGGTGAGATTTTGAATTTATAGGAGTAGTTCACCTTTGCTTTTAATTTATACTCATCATGAACTGTTGGCACACCTGGAGAATCTCCACCAACCCCTCTTTGTTTGTAATCAATATTTAATGTTAAATTGTCTTTCTTTGGAATTTCATGGATATGTTCAGCTTCTTCTAAATCCTCCTGAGAATAAGGCCATGCGCTGAAGTTAAGAAAATCGTCACTCATACTAGAAAATTTCAATCCTTTACCAGCATCATTAGTCACAGTAATCCACCTGATATCTGTTCTATTACCGTTTTCTTGCGGATACACATAATCATGTGTTAAATCATCAACAGTTCCAGAATATTGTCCTACTGCTGCACTCGATTTCCTGTCCTCATAAGATTCGTGAGGTCCTCTCCCAAACCATTTGAAATTCTTTAATTCAGCATTAAGTGTAGTTTGCATACCAAGTCTGACTAGTTCCTTTGAAGGAGTAAAACTAATTTCAACTAAAATTTCTCCATTACCGTATATAGTATATTTAGATTTATGAAGCGAATCACCCTTTGGATATTTGATGTGAATATCTACTACTTTGATGTGTGGAGCAACTTTATCTACTCTTATTTTGCTTATCTTTTTCTTACTATCGGCAATCTTCCAAGGATTAGTAGGGATAGCTTTGCTAAGAAGAGGATAGTAGTAACTAGCTACTCTTTTGAGGTCATCATTGTCTATGGTAGCTCTCCAAAAATTGGACTTTAAAATAGAGTTGAAATAAGAATATCTATCAAATTCATATGATTCCAAAGCACCCGAAATCTTGCAGAATATTACTGTAAAATTCCTTCCCATTATCTTGATTTTGTCACCAACATATTTTACATCAACTGAAGGTAAATCCAAGAACAACTCCCTTCTTTCAACCATTTTGAAAGGTAATTTGAACTGCTCCCATGCTACTGTAAATCCCTTTTTACCCCACTTTGTTTTCTTCTTAAGCAGGAATCGCAATTTTATGTGATATTCTGCTCCAGGCATTAATTGTGGTTTCACAAAAGGAACTTTGATTTCCTTACTGTATAAAGGTTCAATTTTCTGGGAACGTATCTTACCATTTTGAATGATTTTCCCATCTTCTGTTAATTCCCACACAATATCTAGAAAGCTAAGGTTAACAAATTTGTACTTATTTTGAACTTCGAATCTTCCTTCTGGAGGGTCAATTGGTCTAACTGAAACATTCTGATATACTTTCTTCACCTCATATAAGGAAGGATTGGGAGTACGATCTGGTCGAACAATACCATTGATGCAGAAATTTTTAGAATTGGGTTTATCACCATAATCTCCCCCAAATGCCCAAAAATCCTCTTCATCTTCTGTTTTTTTCAATAATCCTTGATCAACAAAATCCCAGATAAATCCACCAATACAGTTAGGGTATTCTTCAAAAAGATCCATGTATTTTTGAAAATTTCCTAAACTGTTTCCCATTGCATGAGCATACTCACATAGTATGAATGGTTTATCCTTGTATGCTTTTGGAGAAAGTGAACCATTTGGAAACCGATATTTTATTTTCTCCAGCTTACCAATTTGTTCTACTTTCTTTGGTGCAAAATACATTGCACTAAACACATCAGATACTTTCAAATCTAAATCGTTCTCATAGTGAATAGGTCGAGTAGAATCGATTTCTAAAGCAGCTTCTTTCATTTTGAAATGAGGGGGACCAAAACAAGCTTCATTTCCTAAAGACCACATAAAAACCGAAGGATGATTCTTATCTCTTTCCACCATTCTTTCCATGCGGTCAACACAAGCTTTAGACCACTTATCACTAAGTTTTGAGCGAAGATAAATATCACCCATAAGACCGTGAGTCTCTACGTTTGCTTCATCTAGAACATAGAGTCCATACTTATCGCATAAATCATAAAATCGACGATCAGATGGGTAATGGCTCATTCTAACTGCATTAATATTATTTTGCTTCATTATCTGAATATCTTGTTCCATTCTATCTACCGGGATTGAATAACCAAACTCAGGATCGAAATCATGGTGGTTAACTCCCTTAAACAGAATGGATTCACCATTTATGAAAATTTGACTTTCCTTAATTTCTACTTTACAAAAACCAAAATTACCATGCAGAAGCTCAATGATTTCTCCTTTCGAATCGATTAGCTTGATTAATAGATGATAAAGATATGGTGTTTCTGCTGTCCATTTCTTTGGTTCTTTAACAATAGTTTCAAGGTCTAATGTAAGATCAGAATTGGAGTCCATTTTAACATGACTAATAAGAAGCGGATTCGATCCTATAGGTTCTTTCTTTTCATTTAACAAACTTACATCAATTTTATATTTGATTATTTTCTTTTCATGATGATTCCTTAATTTAACACGTATCTTTATCTCAGCATCTTTATAGTTCTCATCAAAATCACTTCTAGCAAAATAATCCCAGATGTGGATTTTGGGTTTTGAATAGAGAAAAACATCACGAAAGATACCTCCAAGAAACCAAAAATCTTGATCCTCCAAATATGAACCATCAGACCATTTGAAAACCTCAACTGCTACTTGATTCTTGCCTTTTTTTAGATATTTGGAGATATTGAATTCTGCAGGTGTCATTGATCCTTGACTGTAACCTACCTTCTGACCATTTATCCACAAATAGAATGCAGATTTAACACCACCAAAATAGATGAAAACCTCTCTTTCATTCCAAGTTCTAGGTATAGAAAATTCTCTTTTATATGAACCTACAGGATTATCGTTTTCGTCAATGTTCGGAACCCCTCTTGTTCTCAAACTAGGAGGATAACTTGTAGCTAGATAGTAAGGTATTCCATAGCCCTGCAATTCAAAAGTTCCAGGAACTAAGATGGTATTCCATTCTTGGACATCAAAGTCCGTTTTATAGAAATCCATAGGTCGATCAGCTGGTTTTGGAACCCAGAAGAATTTCCATTCCCCATTTAAACTACGAAAATAAGGAGATTTCCCTTCTCTTAATGCTGTTTTTTCATTTGAATGAGGAATAGTTAAAACATGTCCTTCCTCTTTATTATCCCCAATTATTTGTGGATCTTCCCAATCACTGGCTACAGTCATCATAGACTATTCTGCTTTTACATTCTAAACTCTTATGTTTGTCTATGGAAACTGAAAATTGTAAAATTCATGTTTTTTACTGTTTTCGAGAAAATTATTAATATAAGTGAGTAATTTTCAAGATTACTCTAAAAATAGGAGTTGTTTACCTATGGACCTTGTTGGAAAGTATGAAGTGAAAAAATTCTCTAAAAATCGTAAAATGGTTTTTGACCTTATTGAAATGGGTACAAAGAAACATCATGTTAAAGCTTTATTCGAATTGGATGTAACAAAAGGTAGAGATTTCATCAGAAAACACGAAGAAAAAACAGGTGAAAAATTATCTTTCTCTGGCTGGATGATAAAATGTATTGGTAATGCTATGAGTGAATTCAAAGAGATGAATTCCATAAGAAAAGGAAAACGAAAAGTCTTCATTTTTGATGATATTGATATTGGTATAATAGTTGAAAGAAATGTTGGAGGAAAGCTTGTACCAACAAAGTACTTCATGAAAAAAGTAAATGAAAAAAGCTTTAGAGAGATAAATGATGAGATTAGAAGAGTGCAAAACCAAAAATTAAAACGAACAGGGTATGCGGAAAAAAGGAATAGAGTGATGGAATTGGTTATCGCTATGCCCAAATTCTTACGTAAAATTGTATGGTGGCAAGTAAAAAGAAATCCTGTTATGAGAAAAAGACACATTGGAGCGGTTACTGTTTCCTCAATTGGCAAGTATGCAGATCATGGAGGATGGGGGATAGTTCATTCATTTGAAACTTCACATTTCATGATAGGAGGAATTTCAAAGAAACCTTTTGTTGTAGATGATAAAATAGCGATTCGAGAAGTTCTTAACCTAACTGTTATGGTTGACCATTACATTATGGATGGAGGACCTTTCACAAGATTCTGTCAACGATTAGTTGATCTAATCCAAAGTGGTGCATGTTTGGACGGGGTATAATCTAAATAATCTTCTCGGATATATGCTTTGCTGCTACATATCCAAAAGTCATTGTTGGTCCTACTGTAGCACCAGGTCCAGGATAGCTATTACCCATAACTGAAGAAGAGTTGTTGCCAACAGCATATAATCCTTCAATAATTGATCCATCTTTTCTCAAAACCTGAGCATGTTCATTAGTAACAAGACCACCCTTAGTTCCTAAATCTCCAGGAACAAATTCAACTGCATAAAATGGTGGTATCTCTAAAGGATAGAGATTGGGATTAGGTCTAACATTTGGATCTCCATAATATTGATCATATGCACTATCTCCTCTACCAAAATCTTGATCTTTTCCGGTTTCTGCGAATTCATTGAATCTTTTGACAGAATCTACAAGGTTTTTTGCATTTACTTCTATTTTCTTGGCTAATTCTTCTAATGTGTCCGCAGTTTTAATATATCCACTTTCAAAATATTTCTCTGGAAACTTCATCCCTGGGAAAATTAATCCAAACATGTATTTTGATTTGAACCGTTGATCAAAAATAAAGTGGCATGGAACATGAGGTGTTTTTTCTGAATGTTTTTCATACATATCATGAACAACGACAACATAACTCGCAGATTCATTAGTGAAACGTTTACCTTCTTTATTAACGATGATTCCTCCAGGATATCCTCGTTCTCCGACATGGAAGAAAGGAGGTTCATCTAGAGGAGCTGATGATGGTCCCCACCAAGCGTCATCCATAAGATCAACAGCTGCACCATGTTTCATTCCTGATAAAATAGCATCTCCAGTATTTCCAGAATGTGCTGATGTCCATTCAGTTGTTATTGGTTTGGGGTGATATTTTTCTCTCATTTCTAGATTATGTGGAAAACCTCCAGCTGCAAGAATTACTCCGTTTTCTGCTTTTATTCTGATTTCAGAATCTTCTTTTTTCGCGATAACACCAACCACTTTTCCTTTTTCGATTATGAGATCTTCAAAAGGAGTGTTGAGCCAGAGTGAGATGTCTAAATCTAGCATAGATTTTCTTAATCTACCAATTAGAGCCCCACCTAAAGTAAGGTGTTTATGTCCAATTAATAAACCAAAAATTGCTCGCATCCCCGCTTTAAGAGCTGTCCATTTTCCAATCCAAGTTGACATAATCATTCCTAAATCATGGTACTCTTTAATTGAAAAACTGATTCCAAGGGGAACATCATATGGTAGTGCATTAAGATTCTTCAACTCTTTCTTGAGTTTTCTACCATTGAAGGGTTTACCTTCTAGAGCTCGACCTCTAGCAATACCTCCAGGTCTCTCAGGATGATAATCTGCGTAATTTGGAACATAGGAAAATTTGGTACTTGTATTCTCTCTCAACCAATCAATCATCTTAGGAGCATTAACTAGATAAGCTTCTTTGTATTCTGAAGGAACACGGTCACCCACAGTATTATCCATATATGTTCTAGCTTTTTCCATGGAATCTTCAACACCATGTTTCTCTAGAAGATAATTATTTGGTACCCATACACCTCC